>CALAWF010000081.1 GCA_937894665.1 uncultured bacterium
CTTTATCTTTGTATTTATCTTGCAACATTGCCAAGTATTGATTTTCAACAACCAAAGCATCTGCTCTATCAGAATCTGACAAAGTTTTTAAATATGGGTCATCTGTAACATCTTGACCTAAAGTTCTTAATTTTGAAGCTCCAACGTAGTATGATTTAGAACCATCGTCAGCAACTTGTCTTGTAACCATTACTGAACCGTTAGAAACAACTGATTCTTCCAATGTTTCACGAGTATAGTTCAAAATGTAAGAACCATCTTTTGTTGCGATTAAAGAATTGATAGTGTTAGTTTCTGAACCATCTGTGAAAGAATATGTAATCTTTGTATAATCTGAACTTGAAGGTGGAGTAGGAACATCCATATTAGTCAAACGGCTGTAGTAGCTAGAAGACTCATTTGACAAAGTTGTTCTTTGTTGGTTGATTTGTTGTCCTTCATATTCAACGTTTGTTTTACGAGCTGTAAGGCTTAAAAATCTAGCCTGAGAAGCACTCATACCCATAATGGATTTCCTTTCATTTAAATTTCCTTACTCAATATATCGGAATCCATTTTGCAAAACTTTAATAATTTAAGTCTTTATGTAACAATTCGTTACAATATTTCTTTAAGTTCTTTTATAACTACGTCTAAAGCCCCTTGTTGGTCATTAAATACTTTAGAACAATCTTCGCATGCTTGTTTATAAAACTCATTATCAGACAATAATTTTTCCATATAATCTGATAATTCTGCAGGAGTTTTTACAATTTTACCGGCTTTTGTTCTTGCAAGTAACCAGTAAATATCACGGAAGTTGTGAATAGAAGGACCGGTTATTGTAGGCTTTGAATAAACAGTAGCTTCTAAAGGATTATGTCCGCCTGTTTTATTGAAACTTCCACCGATAAATGCAAAATGACACATTGCATACATTTTGCTCAATTCACCCATTGTATCAAGGACAATAACATCTTTTTCTCTAAAAGTATCCCCTTTTGACCTAAATCCATAATTCAAATTCAAAGAATCTAAAATTTGAATTATATGTGGCAGTCTTGTTGTATGACGAGGAACAAGTAACAATTTTATATCGGAATATCTTTGAAGTTTTTCTTTAAAAATATTCAAAACAATTTCATCTTCTCCTTTATGAGTACTTCCGGCGATAATTACCCTATAACCATCCTGCCCTATATCAATTTTTTCGTCTGATTTTTTTACGTCAAACTTTAAGTTCTTCATAACAGAAGTTCTATCAATCGGTGCTCCAATAGATACAAGTTTGTTCATATCAATTTCGCTCTGAGTAAGAATTTTTGTATATTTGCTCAAAACTAGTTTGAAGAAATGACCGAAAAATCTATATAATTTGTATGTAGAATCTGACATTCTTCCATTTATGCAATATAATTTTATTCCTTTTGAGTTACAAGAAAAAGAAAATACCGGCCACAATTCAGTTTCTGCAATCAAAACTACAGTAGGCTTGATTTTCATCAAAAATGAATCAACGCAATAAGGAATATCAAATGGGAAATAAGTTATAAAATCCGCAATTTTATCATACTTCTTATGAGCAATTTCTTGCCCTGTTTTTGTTCCTGTAGTTACAACAATTTTGTAATCCGGAAAAGTTTCTTTGGTCTTTTTAATCAAATTTTCTAAAGCAATAACTTCACCAACAGAAACACCATGGTACATTATTACTTTATCCCCAAGATGAGGATTTTTGAAAAATCCAAGTTTTTCTTTCCAACCATATAAAAATTTGCCGTTAAAAACTCTTACAATATAATAAAACGGCAATAAAAGTATAAATAGAATTGTAGAAATAAGTCCATATAAAAATAATTCACTGAACATTGAAACTACAATTAAAACCAACAATATTAAAATAATAGAATATATAATCATAATACCGAAATTATACAACAAATACGGTAACATGTTGACAATATACACAAAAATTTATAAAATCGGATTATGGCAATAGCATATTTAAGTTTAGGTTCAAATAAAGGCGACCGCATCGGCTATGTACAACAAGCAGCTAGTTTGCTTGGAGCAGATGAGGGAATTACTATCGTGCGTTCTTCATCTTTCTATGAAACAGAACCTTGGGGAACCGATACAAAAACTTGGTTTGTTAATGCTGTAATCGAAATTAAAACAAAGTATTCACCACAAGAACTTCTAAAAGCATGTCAAAGAATTGAAAATCAATTAGGAAGAGAAAGAAAAAATTCTAACACTTATGAAGATAGAACAATAGATATTGATATTTTGTTTTACAACAAAGATATTATAGAAGAAGAAAACTTAACCATTCCTCATAAATTTGTACACCTCAGAGCGTTTACACTTGTACCTATGATGGAATTGAATGCGGATTTTGTTCACCCTGTATTGCATAAAACAATAGAAGAAATGCACAACGACCTTGAAAACCCTGAAATGGTATTTTTATATGGCACAAGAGTCGATTTTTAATAAAACCGTTGCAATTATTGGAGCAGGTCCGGCGGGCTGTATTTGTGCAAAATTTTTACTTGAAAAAGGTATTATTCCAACCATCTTTGACAAGGGAAAATATTTAAGAACTATTCTTCCAACAGGAGGAGGGAGATGTAATCTTGCACACTCAGAGTTTGGCTTCAAAGAGCTGGCTAAAAACTATCCTCGAGGAGAAAAGTTTTTATACTCAGCTTTTTCAAAATTCGGAACAAAAGAAACCATTGAGTTTTTTAATTCAATAGGAATAAAAACATACACTCAAGATGATAACAGAATTTTCCCAACATCAAACTCTTCTAAAGAAGTTCAAGAAAAATTATTGAAAGCAATTCAAAAATGTAACTTCGAACAAGAAGAAGTTAAACTAGTTGAAAAGTTAGACAATGGTTATAAAATCACAACTAATAAGAGTAAATACGCTTTTGATATAGTAATCATTTCTATTGGCGGGCATTCTAATTTTGAAATACTTAAACCTTTAGATATTAAAATTGAACATCCTGTTCAAGCCCTCGTTGGACTTGTTACAAAAGAAAAATTTTCAAATATTTCGGGAGTTTCAATTAAAAATGTAAAAGCTAACGGAAAGGAATTTAAAAAACTTGATAACGGAGATATAATTTTTACCCACAAAGGAATTTCCGGACCTTTGATTTATAAAATATCTTCAATCTATGCGAGAAAAGAAAAACCATACAAAATAAGCTTGCAAATATTGAAAGATTTCAATTTGCAAGAATTGCTAGATAAAAATTCGCATAAAGAAATTAAAAATTTACTTGGTCAATTTGTTCCAAAATCCTTTGCAGCTTGGATTCTCAAAAACTTAGAAATTTCGGAAGACACCCCTTGCCACAAAATCAATGGCAAAACCAGAGATAAAATTTTAAATAAACTAACAAACTTTGAAATAACTATAACAGGGAATGTCCCAGATGGAGAAGTTGTAACTTGTGGCGGAATAAACTTGAAAGAAATAAATCCAACTACTATGGAGTCAAGAAAGCACCACGATTTGTATTTCTGTGGAGAAGTCATGGATATTGATGGATTTTGCGGAGGTTTTAATCTCCAAAATTGTTGGTCAACAGGCTTTATTGTCGCACAAGATATAAATTCTTAAACTTTAGTAAACTTTAGCATATAAAAACCAGAATTTTCAAACTCTTCCTTCTCTCCAGAATATTTAAAGCCCATTTTTTTATAAAAATCTATCGCTCTTTTATTTTTATCCAAAACATAAAGTAAAAATTTATCATTTCGAAGAAAAACTTCATTCAAAATTTTTGTACCAATACCATTGTGTTGAAAAAATGGATCTACAAAAAATTCTTTTATATTAAACCATTTTCCTTTATTTTCTAGAGTTATAATAGCTTTGACAATTCCATCATCATATACATACAAATTATTCAGAGAATCTGGATTATTCAAACGCTTTATTTCTTTTAATACCTGCATTTGGTTAAAAGAAACATCATCATTATTAAATATTGAACGATAGGTATCCCTTTTCGTAAAAATCAGAATTTCAGCAATTCGTGATATGTCTTTTTCTTCAGCATGTCTTAACATAAAACAATCCTTAAAAAATAAGTGCTATACACGAAATGATATAGCACTTATAAAGATTATGCAACAGAGTAGATTTTTACAGAAGGTTCTCCTTCCCAGAAAGGTGAAAGACCTGTTGCAACATCATTCTTAAATAATTCAGAAACTAAATAAGCCTTAGCATTTTCTACACAGTCAAAACCATGTAAAACTTGAATATCTTCATCTCGAATTAAAAGTTCTTTCGTTAACGCACCTTCAATACTATTTAAAAAAGGCTCCTTATAGTCATAAAAAACCTTTGCAGCGGCTGGACGATTTTCATTATTTATAACCATTGAAATTTCTAAATAAGCCTTTACATTTTTTCTACAATGCTCATGATTTCTCTTACATTGATGTTTGTGTTCTTGATTACAATTTTCGTGTTCCATTTTATATCCTTTCTATTACCTAACGAAAAAAATATAGCAACACGAACAATAAATGTAAATATATTAGTAAAATTATTAGTTACTAATAATTTTATTAGTACTTGATTTCAGTTGATTACAAGACTTGCATGCGGGAAGTTTCTTCTCTATTTCTTCTACAGAATTCACCTTTGCCCAATTACAAATACTTTGTAAAATCGGTAAAACAGACTCACCTTTTGAAGTTAAAGTATATTCAACTCGAATAGGAATTTCATTAAATTGTTCCCGACTTACAAGTCCATCATTTATCAACTCTTTCAACATTTCTGCAAGAACAGCATCGGAAATTGTTGTTAATTCTTTTTTTAATTGATTATAACGAATTTTAGGATATGAATATAAGACACATATAATCCTAGATTTCCACTTTCCCCCAAATATATCTAAACCATACTCCAATGGACACATTATTTCTTTTTCAATTTTTCTTCTATATTTCATTATATCATCTCCAATAAAACTTTATTATATAAAGCAACTATGTCAAATAAAGTAGAGAAACTTGTAATTATTTACCCCCGTACTATAATTGTAATTGTAAGTAGTTAGAGGGATCCACCTCGAGGGTAAATTTGATATATAAGGGTTTTTATATATAAGTTCGGTTTACCCCTAAAAGGATAGAAAGAAGAAAATGGAAAAGAACAACGAAACTTTGTCTATTTTAAGACACTCAACATCACACATCATGGCTCAAGCCGTTCAGAGCCTGTTCCCATCTGCAAAGTTAGCAATAGGACCGGCAACCGCTGATGGTTTTTACTACGACTTTGATTTAACTGATGGTCATGCTTTCACTCATGAAGATTTGGCTAAAATCGAAGAAAAAATGAAAGAAATCATCAAACAAAATCTTACATTTGAAAAATATGTAATTCCTGATGTTGACAAACAAATTGAAGAATTCAAAAAAGAAGGTGAAATCTACAAAGCAGAACTTCTTGAAGAACACAGAAACGACAATCCAACTTTGTACATCACAAAAGACAAAGATGGAAATGCTTTATTTAACGACCTATGTGCAGGTCCACACCTTCCAAATACATCATATATTAAAGCAAATGCCTTCAAATTGTTAAAAGTTGCAGGTGCATACTGGAGAGGTAACGAAAACAACAAAATGCTTCAAAGAATTTATGCGACTGCATACTGGAATAAAGAAGATTTGCAAGCTTATTTAACATTCTTGGAAGAAGCTGAAAAACGTGATCACAGAAAATTAGGAACAAAACTTGACCTATTCTCAACAAGAGAAGAATTAGGTGGCGGACTTGTTTTATGGCATCCAAATTTGGCTATCGTTAGAGAAGAAATTGAAAACTACTGGAGAGAAGAACACAGAAAACGTGGTTATGTAATCGTTAACACTCCACATATCGCAAAATCAAAATTGTGGGAAATTTCTGGACACGCAGACCACTACAGAGAAAACATGTTCTTTATTCAAAAAGATAATGATTCAGATGAACAATTTATCTTGAAACCAATGAACTGCCCATTCCACATCTTGATTTATCAAGCAAACAGATATTCATATCGTTCATTACCGTTGAGAATGGCTGAACTTGGTACAGTTTATAGAAAAGAAAAATCAGGAGCTTTGTCCGGATTGACTCGTGTTCAAGGATTTACACAAGATGATGCTCACATCTTCTGTACTCCTGAACAATTGGTTGATGAAATCAACAGAATTATCGACTTTGTAGCTGATACTCTTGCAATTTTCAATATGAAGTTTGAAGTTGAATTATCAACAAGACCTGAAAGTTTTATTGGAGAAATCGAAAACTGGAACAAAGCTGAAGCAGGCTTGAAAGAAGCGATGGATAGACGTGGAATGAAATATGACATCAACGAAGGTGATGGAGCATTCTACGGTCCTAAAATCGACTTCAAAATCAAAGATGCTATCGGCAGAACTTGGCAATGTGCTACAATTCAGTTAGACTTCAACTTACCGGCAAGATTTGATATTAAATATCAAGATAAAGACGGTCAATTGAAAACTCCATTGATGCTACACAGAGTAATCTTTGGTTCAATGGAAAGATTCCACGGAATCTTGATTGAACACTACGCAGGTGCGTTCCCAACATGGCTTGCACCAACTCAAGTAAACATCGTTCCAATCTCAAATGAAAAACACATTGATTTTGCAGAACAAGTTTACAGAAAAATGCGTGATGCCGGTATCAGAGTAAATCTTGATGACAGATCTGAAAGTATGAACTACAAAATCAGAGAATCACTTCAAGATAAGAAAATCCCTTACGTTTGCGTAATCGGCGACAAAGAAATCGAAGCAAACTCTGTAGCTGTAAGAGCGAGAGCAATTGGTCAAGTTGGCACATTCAGAGTTGATGAATTTATTGATATTATCAAAGATGAAATCAAAACAAGAGCTAACGAATCATTTGCTAAGGGCTTAAAAGAAAACAACAAATAATTAATGGATAATATTTGGTAAATATTAAAACAGAGAAACTTAAAATAGTTTCTCTGTTTTGTTTACTTCTTTTTAGGTTTCCAAGGATAACTTGAATCAATTTTCCATCCCGAACGTCTAATATAATCTCCACAAGTATTTCCGCTTGACCCTCCGGACAAATCATAACTGCAATATTGTTGAACACTTTTTAAAGAAGAACTATACCCATCTGGATGAATTCCATCCTCCTCAGCTCGAACTAACCAGAAAACATCATTACCGGATCTATTAGGAGGAGTTGAGCCATTTATATCAACCAAAACACGATAAAATGGTTTAGGATCTTTTGAACCGTTTGGATAATTCGCCGTATAAACAATATACATAAACCCGTCAGGTGTCAAAAAAGCTGTTCTCGTACTATTTTTCCCATCTGCAATGCCGACATTCATATTTGAATTGTCTAAAGATATAAATGGGTTATTACTTTTATATCCACAATCTGCCGCCTTTGAGCAATAAGTCGAAACTTTTATGTACGGAGCCCAATATGTTTTAAAATACTCTTCAGCACCCAAATCTAATGCACTATCCGGCTCTCCAAGGTCATCAAAAGAAAGTTTATAAGCCTGATTTAAAACAGAAATTGCTTTTTGTAATTTTGAAACAGTTTGTTTCTTCTGATAATTTTCAAATAAAGTCGGAATTGTCAAAGCAGCAACCACACCTATTATACCTAAAGTAATAAGAACTTCAGCTAGAGTAAATGCGTTTCTTTTATATTTAATAAACAAAATTCAACCTCATTTCAAAACATTTATGACTATATTTATAAATTAATATAGCATATTTGTTTTAAATATACAACATTAATGTTTTATTACCAGTATATATAAAACACTCTCATTATTAAAAATTTAATTATGTAAGTATAAACTAACAATGAGAGGTAAGAATGATAGATAAAAAACTCTTTGGAAAGAGATTAAAAGAATTACGAGAAAAAAGAGGGATGACTCAAGAAGAATTGAGCAATCTCCTAAATGTAGAGTGGCAACACATTAGCCGTTTGGAAAACGGTAAGAATCTTCCATCTTGTGCGATTTTAATTTCTCTGGCAGAAATTTTTGACATTGATATAAGAACTCTTACAAACTATAATCATCTCAACGACAATATTAATATTGATGAAGAAATAGCAAAATTATTACAAATATCAACTCCGGAACAAAAAAAGTTATTTTATAAAATTATGAAAACAATTCTTAAATAAAGCTCTGAAAATATTCAGAGCTTTATTTATTTTATTATTTATCGTTTCAATGTCCAAAAATCTTTATGGAATAACACTAAAAATGGAATTATTTCCAAACGCCCAACAAACATATTGAATATAAATATAATTTTAGAAATTGAACGAAGAGAAGAATAATTACCCATTGGTCCAATTACATTTCCTAACCCTGGTCCAATATCACCAATAGAAGTAATTGCAGAAGTCAAACCTATTTCCAAATTCTGCTCCAATACCGTTAAAAATGATGCTGAAATTGCCCACAAACAAAAGAAACAAAGTACAAAAAAGACAGTCTGTCTTACAACATCTAAAGATACAACTCTTCCATCAATTTTTATAGGAACCACAGCGTTCGGATGAAGGATTTTATATATTTCGTTTTTAATAAATTTAAAAATTAACATCCATCTTGTCAATTTTAAACCACCACCGGCAGACCCGGAACAAGAAGAAATAAACAAACAGAAGAATAGAATTACATGAGCGTCAAAATTCCACGCCTGAAAATCTTCACTGGCACTACCTGTTGAAGTTGAAACAGATAACATTTGATAAAATCCAGCCGTCAAGGAATGAATGAGAGAATAGTGATGTTCAAAATACAAAACACCAGCTAAAGCTAAAGACACCAATAACACTATTGTTGCATAAGTTCTAAATTCCTCACTTTTCCAAAACAAAGAAAGTTTTCTCTTTGTCAAAACTCGTGATTGCAAAGTATAACTAGTACCCGCAATAAACATAAATATAATAATTATCCAATTGATTATATTTGAATGATACCCCGCAATACTTTGAGGATTTGGAGAAAAACCACCCGCAGACATTGTGGACATAGAGTTACAAATAGAATCATAAACAGGCATGCCTGCAAGCCACAAACAAATTGTACAAATAACCGTCAAACCGGCATAAACAATCCACAAAGCAGATGCGGTATTTTTAATCCTCGGAGTAAATTTATCCTCTGTAGGTCCGGGAGTTTCAGCAAAGAACATTTGACGACCGGCAACAGCAAATTGAGGCAAAATCGCAACAAATAACACGATAATTCCCATACCACCTAACCATTGAGTAAATGAA
>CALAWF010000082.1 GCA_937894665.1 uncultured bacterium
AAATAATATCAAAAAGCACTTTTGTGCTTTTTTTGTTTTGAAAAAAATTTATTTCTATTAACTTCTGGAATTCTAATTGACATATACCTACTTAATAATCCTGAATGTTTATTTTTGCCATGAAAATTGTAGCTTTTAATATTTTGTTACAAATAACTATATTTATAAATATAATTATATTAATATGTAACAAAAGGTTAAATAAATTTGGAAACCATGGCAATAATATTTATGTTCTGTTTTTAATAGAGTGTAAATTGTGGGAAGTGTATATGATAAATAAAATATCTCTTAACAATGTAAATAATCCAAACTTTAAAGGTCATGACCATCACGAACAAAAAGACTTAACATCAAAGCAAAAAGCAACAATTCTTGCTTCTTCAGCTCTTGGCATGACACCTGTTATTGCAACTCTTGCACACAGAAAAGGATTCTCATTAAACCCCGTAAAAATTGCTAAAACTCCAATAAAAGATTGGGCAATATTCAAATATGCACCTAAAGGAAAATATATTCACTTTGGACCAACTCAAATTATTGCAACAGCAATCGGCTCTGTAATTGGAGGCTTTATTGGTGGTTCAATTGTTGATAAAGATAATATAAGTGCTAAAAAACGTGAAGTAGTTAACCAAATCTTAGGAAATGTATTAGTTCCGGTTGGTTGTGTTGGCGGCGGAGCTAAATTATATAACAAATTTGCAGATAAAATCGAATCTGTTATCCCGCAAATTAAAAGTCCTAAAAAAGCAGCTCAAATATTTAATAAAGTTCTAAAAAGTATTCCAAATGGAGTTTGCACTCTTGGTCTTTTGGGATTGGGCTTGTATTTAGGGAACAAAGTTTCAAACTTCTTAAATGAACATATTTACCATAGAAAAGTAGATAGAAATATGAAATTTACAGATTGTGCACCACACGTAGATGATGTATGTATGGCAGTATCAATGATGAATGAAGATTCACCTTTTGCAGCAAAACTAGAAAGAGTAATTCCTCTTGCATTATTAGTTCCGGGATACGAAACAGGTACTGCACAAGAAAAGAAAGAATAATTAAAACACCGACACAATATAAATAAAGCAAAAAGAAGGATTTAAAAATCCTTCTTTTTGTTGTTCTGCGTATGTTTTATTTTATATTAAAAATTCAAAGTTCTAAGAGTTTGAACTGTTTGAAACTTACTAATTTCTTTTAAATATTGTTCTAATGCTTTATACCCATTATAAATTTCGTTAGAAACTGAAGCATAACGACTAGCTTCCAAGAATTTCAATTCTTTTACTCTAATTAACAAAATATTATCTGAATCATTTTCCAATGTTTCATCTTCAGAATCAGACCATTTTTGCAAAAGTGCTAACTCATCGTACATTTGCTTCATTGTTGTAAATTCAAGAATATTAAAATCGTATTTTTCTAACAAAGATTTTTCTACATTAGAAATTCTACTCATACATGCCTGAAATTTGAAAACTTTTTTAATAATCAAATAATTATCAGCAATTCTCTTGTGAGAAGCAGGTACATTATTTTTTGCCAAAAGAGCTGCAAAAGAACGAGATGTAAAAGTATCATTTTCATTTGAAAAAGCACTTTTGGATGTTAAATCGAAAGTTGATTTATTTTCATTCATTTGTTCTAACATTCTTCCTCCGAATATAAAACGATAATAAAATAATGAAACAAATTTGTCATGGTGTTTTGTCAATTTGTTTACATTTGTTAAAAAATAGCAAAAATTTTCCATATTTATACTAACCAAAACTCAACCATACTCAAACTTACAGCCTTTTTATAATTTATTAAAAAATCCACTATGGCATGTTGACTTTTGGATAAATAAACTTAAATAAAACATGGCAAAAATCATACGAAAGTATGACCAATAAAAAAACAAATTATGATAAAAATATAGTGTATAATATCAGGCTTGAAGGTAATTTAGTATAAAATGGGATTGAGTTTAAACAACATATATCAAAGACCATATGTAAAACCGGACAGACAAACACCGGTAAAAAAACGTGAAGAAGATGAAAAATCTTCTGCCACCAATGCAGAACGTCAACAGGAATCAAACCAAAATTCTCAAAGCAAAGGTTTGCAATACGTAGAACAAAAAACAACCCCTAAATATACCCCCGCTTATGAACAAAAATTTAACTTGGCATCTAGTGCATACAGCAATGTAAACATCAATAATAATGCTCAAGCTAATACTAATTATGCATCACAACAAGCACAAAAAATTGGACAGGTTAACCAAAACCAAATTGATAGCAAAATCAACATTGCACAAATTTTAAAAGATTTTAATAATACTGCAATTGCTATTGGCACACCTGACGATTTGAAAGAAGAAGTTGATGGTTATCTTGCTTTAATCGACAAACAAGTAAAAAAAGATAATCCGAATGTAAAACTTATCAAATCAAATCTAAAAAATGCCTCTACAATTTTAGACAAACACATTTCTGAAACTCTTCAAAAAGAATCAAATGTTGTAGAAAACTGGGTTGATACCCTTTTTATGCAGCAAATTGACTTCAAATATAATGAAGATGACATCAATGAAAGATTTTTAGTAAAATTCCCAGACGGCTCAACAAGTCAAACCAAAAGACAAGAAGAATTACACGAAACAGCACAAACAGAAGAAGTTCCAGAAGCCGTTAAAGAAGAAAATTCTAATGTAATTCCAATTTCCGTTGCAGGACAAACAAAAGCTACAAAAATTCCGCAAGATAAACAATTAAAATCATTATTTATCCAAGCTAAAAAATATGCTTACGCAAATGATCCCGAAAAAGCAATCAAATCATTCGAACAAGCACTAAATAGAGCAATGGAAATTGATGACACAGAAACTTCCGGAAAAATTTATTACGAAGTTGGAAAAATTTACGATGACCATGACTACTTGGCACAAGCTCTAAAAAGTTACAATCAAGCAGCAAAATTATCTAATGATGAAAACGTAAAAACAAAAGCTCATTATTCAATGGCTCAAATTTATGACGATGTAAACCAAATTACACCGGCACTTGATCATTATATTTCAACTGTTTCTTTTGCAGGAGAAGCTGAAAATCTTCCAGCACAATCAGCATCCCTAACCAAAATCGGAAATATCTATACTGATATGTATGACAAAGAAGCATTTGATTATTACGAAGTCGCATCAAATTTAGCAAATGAAACAAAAAATTATAACCTTAAAGGATTTGTAGCATCAAATATCGGCGAAGCACATACCAAATTTGATGAACCGGAAAAAGCACTAAAATCATATTCACAAGCAGTAAAAAATTACACAACCGCAGATTCTCAAGGCAAAATTGCCCAAAACTACGTCGCAGCGGCGGATATTATGGTTGAATTTAACAATCTGAATAAAGCATACACATTGCTTTCGAAGGCTCAAAAACATGCCCGCCAAACAGAAAATATAAACTTGATGAATGACATCAATACAAAAATGCGTCAATTATCTGCACTTAATGTAAAATAATTTTTTATAAACAAAGAGCCAGTCATTTGACCGGCTCTATTAATAAGCATTGTGAGTAAAGTGAAATTCTATATAATCTTATAAACTAGGCAAACAAAGTATCTAATACACCTTGATTTTGACTAAAAAATGACTCCATATGTCCAGTTGTTATTGTATTTCCAACTTCTTTGAACGCAACTTCTGTTCCTTCTTTAACTTGAGCATAATTTGCCATTTGAATATAACGAACAACTTTTGCTTTGTCAGTATTTGGAAGTTCTACATCATTTACAATTTGTTGTGCTGCTTTAACATCTTCTGTTCCATCGACTTTACCAGTCAATGATAATCCCATTGCGTTTCTGATATTTGTACCATATTTATCAAGATAATCACCTAAATTACCAGCTTTAATTGACGCTTTCATATCTTTGTAATCTGATCTTGATAATTTAAAACTATCATCAGCTTTATCAGCCGCCTTTAATTCTTTTTTAATAGCACGCCACTCTTTACGTGTAATGCCATAATCATTGTTGTTGAAACTGATACCCATTTGTTCGAATCTCCTCTTGTACTCACTTACTCTGTGATAAATTTCTTTTTTTAATCAATCATTTTTGATTTTCCATCTCGTATATATATAAAGTATTTCGTCCTTAAATAATTGCCAAAATAGAAACAATTGTTAAGAATTCTTAATATATAAAAATTTATTAGCTTATATATAAGGTTTTGGCACTAAATATACCCGAATGGCTAATAGCATATTGGCTAACTAATGATAAGATTGAAATTATAGAAAGGACTGAAAACAATTGAGTAATACGGAAATAAACAAAAAAGAAATTATGGCAAAACTTACAGACAGAGAAATTGAAGTATTGCAATATGTAATTCAAGGTAAAACAAACAGGGAAATTGCAGAAATTTTGACGATAACACACCACACCGTTAAAGCTCACGTTGCATCTATTATCAGAAAAATAGGTGTTAAAAACAGACTTGATGCTGCTTTATTAGCGGTTACAAAAGGTGTTGTTAATCTTCATCAAGACTAAGAACAGCCATAAACGCTTCTTGTGGAACTTCTACACTTCCTACAGATTTCATACGTTTTTTACCTTTTTTCTGTTTTTCAAGAAGTTTACGTTTACGGGAAATATCACCACCATAGCATTTAGCAAGTACGTTTTTACGCATTGCTTTAATGTTTGTTCTGGCAATAACTCGACCGCCAACAGCAGCTTGAATTGGCACTTCAAATAACTGCCTTGGAATAATTTCTTTCAATTTTGCAGTTAATTTTTGTCCAACATAAAATGCACTATCTTCATGACAAATTACTGACAAGGCATCGACAACTTCCCCTGCAAGCATAATATCAAGTTTCACAAGATTAGAACGTTTATATTCACTAAATTCATAGTCTAAACTTGCATAACCTTTTGTACGAGATTTTAATTGATCATAAAAATCGGTAATAACCTCACTCAATGGGATTTCGTAAGTCAAATCAACACGAACCTTATCCAGATAGGTCATATTCTTAAAAATACCACGTTTTGATTGAGATAAATCCATTAAAGTTCCAACAAATTCGTTAGGAGTGATAACTTGAACTTTTACATAAGGTTCTTCAATATAATCTCTATATTGAGCTGCTGGAAGATTTGACGGGTTATCAATCTCTACAACTTCTCCATTAGTTTTATGAACCTTATAAACTACAGACGGTGCAGTTGTAACAAGAGAAAGATTATATTCTCTTTCTAAACGTTCTTGGGCAATTTCCATGTGAAGCATGCCCAAAAATCCGCATCTAAACCCGAACCCTAATGCACTTGATGTTTCCGGTTCAAAAGTAATACTGCTATCATTAAGTTTTAGTTTTTCTAACGCTTCTTTCAAATCGCCATAATCTTCATTATCGACCGGATACATACCTGAAAAGACCATTGGTAATGCCTCTTTATAACCAGGGAGAGCTTCTGTTGCAGGATTTTCAACATTTGTAATAGTATCCCCAACAAAACGAGTTAACTCTTTAATAGAACCTGCAAAATATCCAACGTCCCCACAAGTCAATTTTTGAACAGGTTTTCTCGCCGGTGTTTGATAACCAAGTTCAACAACTTCATATTCCTTGCCGGATGCCATAAATCTAACTTTATCTCCAACAGAAATATTTCCATCAACAACTTTAAAATAACAAACAGTTCCTAAATACTGATCATACACACTGTCAAAAACCAATGCTCTTAATGGTTTATCAGAATTATCAACCGGAGCAGGGATATAATTTACAACAGCTTCCAAAACTTCATCAATACCAACACCTGTTTTAGCACTAACAGGAATTGCCATAGAAGCATCAATCCCTAAAATTTCTTCAATTTCTTGTTTTACACGTTCAACATCAGCAGATGGAAGGTCAATTTTATTAATTACAGGAATAATTTCCAAATTTTGCTCAATCGCTAAATAAACATTTGCTAAAGTTTGAGCCTCAACACCTTGAGTCGCATCAACAATCAATAATGCCCCTTCACAAGCTGCAAGAGAACGTGAAACTTCGTAAGAAAAATCTACGTGTCCGGGAGTATCAATTAAGTTCAATTCATAATTTTTACCGTCAGAAGCAAGATAATTCATTCTTGCCGCATTCAACTTAATAGTAATACCTCTTTCACGCTCAATATCCATTGAATCAAGCAACTGTTCTTGCATATCACGTTGAGCAACAGTACCTGTTTTTTCAAGCAATCTATCAGCAAGTGTTGACTTTCCGTGATCAATGTGAGCTATTATACAAAAATTTCTTACGTTTTCTCTAGTTCTCATAATTTTAATTATATATAAAAAAAAATAGTTGTAAAATAAGATATAAAGTGATAAAACAACCAAATAAAAATTGGGACAAGAATTACTTACCCCATATTTTCATACTTCAAATTTTAAACTTTATCTTTTTCATACAATTGGCTAATGAATCCTAAAATTTTATTACCATTATGTACTCTAATAGTCTAATGGTATATTACCTAAAAATCTATTACCTACTTAGATAATTTTTGCACTAAAAAACCGGCTAAAAAAGCCGGTATTTGAATGTTTTGATGAGATTAAGATACTCACAAAGGTTACACAAGACCTAAAACTTTTTTGTACCAAGAGAAAGATTCTAACTCAGTACCATTAAAAGTTGTCTTTGTGCATTGATTTTTCAAGTAGGTTTCAAATTCATCGGTAAATTTAGATTTTACCTTTTTAACCTCTTTGTCTGAAATTACTGTTGACATAAACACACTCCTTTTAAAAATTATTATAAGGTTGTAAACATCTCATATATTATACCACGAAATACATGATTTCTCTAGCTATAAACCAACATGCCAGAAATTTTTGCTAGTATATTTGGATTTTATTTGTAAAATTTTGTTAAGTAATTTTGTTTAATTAATTATACATTATATTAAGAGAAAAT
Organism: uncultured bacterium; assembly: GCA_937894665.1. Taxonomy (GTDB): domain Bacteria; phylum Cyanobacteriota; class Vampirovibrionia; order Gastranaerophilales; family Gastranaerophilaceae; genus Zag111. The sequence goes on from CALAWF010000082.1 coordinate 6,987, forward strand.
ATTGCAAAATTTTTGTATATTTATGCTAATATTTCTTTATACTACTCAAAAGCAAAATTATCAAAAATATGATAAAATCATTAAAAAAATAGAATGTATAAAATTTGACAACTAGAGTAGCAAATAGCAAAATATAGTTAAAACATTTTATACAAAGGTAATATTTTATAGAAATATGCGAAGGAAGTAATATGAAAATCAGAAAGCAACTTTTAACCACTATTTTGGTATCTGCATTAGCATTCAGCTCACAAGCAGTAAATGCTCAAATGACTCCGGAAGCAACCGCTTTGTACCAAGAAGCTTGCACGGCAGAACACCAACAAGACTTGAAAGATGCAATCTCTAAACTTGAAAAAGCAATTGAAGTATCAGGTGGAGATGCAATGCTTTATACTAAATTAGCAGGGATTTATTCTGAAATTGACCAATACGACAAAGCATTAGAAAACTATAAAAAAGTTACTGAGCTAAACCCAGATGATGCCTTTGTATATATTAGTATTGGTAGCATCTACGAAAACCAAGGAAAATATAAAGAAGCCCTAACAGCATACAACAAAGCACTTGATATTTTCCCTGAATACAAATTTAACTATTACAATATCGCAAATGTTCAATATCAGTTAAGAAATTATAATGAAGCAATCAAGGATTATAACTTATTCCTTGATACCTACGCACAACATGCAGAAGCAAGAGAAAGTTTAGCTGCATCATATTACGCAATAAAAGATTATACAAATGCTTCTAAACAATATCAAAGAATTTATGAAAAAAATCCAGAATCATTTAAAAATTACTCAGAATACGGAATTTCACTATTAAATACTGATAACTCAGAAAAAGCGGTTGAAATGCTAGAAAAAGCAATCGAACTTGATCCTGATAATAATGCAGCCCATTTGGGACTTGCTCAAAGTTATCAAGATTTAGGTAAAAATGATATGGCGTATGAGCAATACCAAGTTGTTTTACAAAAAATTCCTAACCTAAACACTGTAAGACTTGATTATGCAAACTTGCTTGCTGATATGAATAAAAATACAGAAGCAATTACACAATACAATATGTATATCAAAGCATTTCCAAATGATATAAATGGATATAAAAACCTTGCAGCCGTTTATAAAGAAGTTGGAAATTATGACAAAGCAATTGAAAATTATTTAGTTGCAATTCAAAAAGATGCGGACAATATCGACCTTAAAAAAGAAATTGCAAATTGTTATCACAACAAAAAAGATTACCAAACAGCATTAAAATACTACAATGAAATTCTTGCTGCCCAACCTGATAATCTTGATATTAAATCAAATAAAGCAATTGCACTTCATGCCTTAAAACAATATGATGAAGCAATTTCTTTATACCAAGAACTCTTAACAACAAAAGATGACAAAACAATTAAAAATAACCTAAATGATGCACTTGTTGCTAGAGGTCATGAACTTGTTGATAAAGGTGATAACGCCAAAGCTATTGAAGATTTTAAATCTGCAATCAAAGGCGGATATAGTGATGGTTATGTATATTATGGATTAGCAAAAGCATATAGAGCAGAAGGAGAAAATACAAAAGCATCCGAAAACTATGAAAAAGCTATTTCTATAAATCCTGATAAAACAGTATATTCTGCAGAGTATAGTGATTTTATCTCTTCACTTTATACTCCAAAAGTTAATATAGACAATACCGGAAACAAAGTTCTACCAACAATCAGTTTATCAATGGATAATAATAATGAACAAAATGTTTCCTCTACAGAAAAAACACCTGCTGTTGTTAAAACATCAAACGTAACAATTAAACAAAATGAAGACTTTATTGCAGAAGGGGATAAAAATTACAAAGCAAACAACTATGATGCAGCAGTGAAGAATTACCAAGATGCACTGCAACTTGTTCCAAATGATGCAGTTACACTTTTAAAAATTGGAAATATTTATAAAATCAAAGAAGATAATACAAAAGCAGTTAACTTCTATCAAAAATCAATCATCGTTAACCCTGACTATACCGATGGATGGTTTAATTTAGGACTTGCTTATGCAAACGAAAATAACCTAATTGAATCTCAAAAGAGTTTTGAAAAAGTTATTTCTTTAGATCCTGATTACAACTTTGGATACGCTTATTATGCCCTAGGCAAAGCTCTTGAACACCAAGGTAAAAAAGCCGATGCAATCAAAAACTACAAACTATTTATCAAACACAACAACGACAAAGAAATGATAAATACTGTTCAAGCAGAAATTAAACAATTGCAGTAATTTTGTTGGAGAAAATATTGTTTTTGAAAATAGTTAAAAAACCTTTAATAATCTTTTTAATGACAATATTTCTAACATTGTTTACTTGTGCATGCAATAATGAGCAATCACAGATTTTGTTCAATAAGTATCCATTTTCAACAGAAACATTGCACTCTACATCAAATATATTCAAACCAAATGAAAGAATATATTATTTGGTAACTCTTCCAAAACCTGTTGTAACAAAGAAATTATTTATTCAAGTTGTAAAAACAGATGGAAAAACTATTGCAGGAGATTCAGCTGACAGACTAGGCTATGACTTAGTTTGGTCAAGACATGTAAAACTAAAAAATGAACAAATATATTATTTTACCGATTATGTAGTTTTTAATGAAACTGGGGTTTATATAATGAAAGTTTATTCTAAAGACAACCCAACAAAAATTTTGACATCTTCTCAATTTTATGTGAGAAATTAAATAGGAGAATTTTAAAATGATTAAAGATAAAGCACTTACATACTTCAAAAGCGGATACTCTTGTTCGGAAAGTATCGTGAAAGCTGCAATTGAAGAAGGTTTATGCCCTAAAGATTTATTACCATGTGCAACTACATTTTCAGCTGGAATGTCATCAGGTTGTGCTTGCGGAACAATTACAGGAGCTCAACTTGTTCTAGGCTACCTGTTTGGAAGAGAAAATAAATTTGGCAATCAAATATCAGCAAGAGAAAAAGCTGCAGAACTGGTAGAAGAATTTAAAAAACGCAACAAAGTAACTTGCTGTAGAATTCTTAGTGCAGGATTAGTTGGAAGTGCAAAAAAAGAACATTGTTCAAAATTCGTTGCTGATGTTTCAGATATTTTAGAAACTTTAGCAAAGGTTGCCGTATAATGTTGAACATTTTAGCAGTATTTTTAGGTGGAGGGATTGGAGCTTGTGCAAGGTACCTAACAGGTATTTTATGCGTAAACCTATTTAAAATTAATCTCCCAATTTCAACCTTTTTAGTAAATATTGCAGGATGTTTTCTGATTGGATTTTTGTATGTGCTATTTATTGAAAAAATTCAATCTTCTAATCCGTTAAAACTATTATTAACAGTTGGTTTTTGTGGAAGTTTAACAACTTTCAGTACTTTTTCGGCAGAATTATTTGAAATGATACAAAATCAACAATTTTTACATGCTTCCATTTATTGCATTATAAGTGTTATAATTGGTTGCATTGCAGTATATTTTGGAGGCTATTGTGCAAGATTTTTATAAAGTTGACAAATTGAATTTCCTAACAGCGGGTATGCCACTAGCTACTGGGAAAGAAGGATACCCAAGAGCATTTGAAATTATTCAAGAACTTGGGCTGGATGGAATGGAAGTAGAATTTGTCCATGGTGTTAGAATGTCTGACGAAACCCGTGAACTTGTTCACTCTATTCAAAAAGAAAAAAATCTTGTCCTTACTGCACATGGACCTTTTTATATTAATCTTAATTCCAAAGAAGAAGAAAAAGTTGAAGCCAGTGTTCAAAGAATTATAGACACAGCTCAAACTGCTTCTGCTTTTGGTGGTTATAGTATTACTTATCACGCAGCATTTTATATGGGCAAAGATAAAGAAACAGTTTTTCAACAGGTAAAAACACAAACTCAAAAAATCGCTGACTTTTTAGAAAAAAACAATATCAAAGTGTGGATTAGACCCGAAACAACAGGGAAAGCCTCTCAATGGGGAGATTACGAAGAAATAATCCGACTTTCTAAAGAATTTGACCAAGTTTTACCTTGTATAGATTTTTCTCACATCCACGCCAGAACAGGTGGAGAATATAATACCTACGATGAATTTTGCAAAGTTTTGGATAGAATTGGAACAGAATTAGGAGAAAAAGCTCTTCACAATTTCCACGCACATCTTGCAGGAATTGAGTATTCTGATAAGGGAGAAAAACGTCATTTAATCTTAGAAAAATCAGATATGAATTATAAAGACTTACTCAAAGCCTTGAAAAGTTTTGATGTTAAAGGAGCTTTAGTTTGCGAAAGTCCTAATATTGAAGAAGATGCAAAACTTTTAAAAGACTACTATTTGAGTTTATAATATCAATTGTCATATAAAAATATGAATTTTTTTCTAAACAATTTCCGAAAATATTTGTTGATGTTACAATTTTAGTATGGCAGGCAGTTGGGATGAATTAATACAACAGATTAAAGAACGTTTGGATATTGTGGAAGTTGTATCCGAACAAGTTGTTTTGAAAAAAAGAGGAAACAACTATTGGGGATTATGCCCTTTCCACAAGGATAAAAATCCATCTTTCTGTGTAACTCCTCATATGGGAATTTACAAATGTTTCAGTTGTGGAGAAGCTGGAGATGCACTCAAATTTTTAATGAAAACAAAAAATGTTGAATTTAAAGATTTGATAATTGAACTTGCCGATAAATTCGGTTTAGAAGTTCCGCATTCGCATAGAAATTCAGAAGGTTCTACAAAAGAATTAAAAGCTCAAATGCTTAAAGCGACAGAAATAGCTACTGAATTTTACCACGATTTACTTTTGAGAAACAAAGATGCAAATGCTGAGATTGCGACAAATTACCTAACAAAAAGAGGAATTGGTACTGATATTATTAAAAAATATCATATAGGTATTGCCCCAAAAGCCTATACAGCTTTATATGACGAATTAAGAAAAGATTTTTCTAATGAAGTTCTTGAAAAAGCAGGACTTGTTTTGAAAAGTGATAAGGGCGGTTATATTGATAGATTTAGAAACCGTGTAATTATTCCCATTCAAAACGAAAATGGAGAATTTGTTGCATTTGGTGCAAGAGCAATCGAAAAAGACCAAAATCCAAAGTACTTAAATTCATCAGATTCACTTATATATAATAAAAGTCGTTTACTTTATGGTCTATACACAGCCAAAGAAGCTATAAAACAAGAAGATTCAGTTATCCTAATGGAAGGATACTTTGATGTAATTTCATCGCAAGCCCATGGGATAGAAAATTGCGTTGCATCTTGCGGAACTTCATTGACTCCGGACCACGTAAAACTTCTTTCAAGATACACAAAATCAAGAAGAATTTACCTATCATTTGACACCGATTCAGCCGGTCAAAAAGCAACAGCAAGAGGTGCTTCTATTATTAAAGAAGTATTTGCAGGACTTGGAAACGTAAAACAATTTGATGAAAGCTATCTTCCATCATCAGATGACAAATACGCTTGCGAAATCAGAGTAATTGCCCCACCAGAAGGGAAAGACCCTGATGAATTTGTTCGTTCTGTCGGAGCAGATGCTTACAAAATGTATATGGAAAATGCTCCACTATTTATTGATTTTCAAATTGACAGTATTCTAAAAAATAAAGACAAATTCACTACACCACAAGAAAAAGCTCAATTCATTTCTACACTTATACCAATTCTTGTAGAAATCAAAAACAAAATCATTAGAGCTGAATATGTTGATATGGTTGCACAATCCCTCGGAATTGTTCCGGAAGCAATAATGGCTGAACTTCGTTCATATGAAAGAATGAACGCACCAAGAGTAGAAAGAATTGTTAAAAATGTAACAAAAAATAACTCAGTTTCAAAAAAAGCGCAAAAAAATTTATTGAGCGTTTTTTTAGTACCTGACAGTCATTTAACATTTACTCAAATCAATGAAATGATTGGCGACGTTGCATTCGATGATGAAATATTAATAATTGTAAAAACTACGATTGACAAATTGATATGTAGCGTAAATAATGTGAAAGAATTAATAGAACATTTATATACTGAATTTGTTGATAATCCTGACGCTCAGGCAGTTTTACCAGAGTTGATTTCAACATCAGAAGCATATAGAGGCTTGTCAGAAGAAGATTTTAGAAGTGTGATAAAAGAAACAATCGACAAGATAAATCGAATCAGGCAGGTAAAGGAAATCGAACACATTAAACAGATGTACAAAGGGATTGATGATGATGATCCCGAAGCCCTAAAAATTCAAATACAACTTAGAGATAAAATAAAGAAAAAAAGACAAAAATCGGAGAATAATTAATGACAAAAAAAAGACAATCAGGCTCCTCAGTAATCAGTGTAATGGATGAAGAATCACTAGATTTAGAAAATATTAATGAGGAAACGGTTATTGGTGAAGGCAATGATGATATTAACTACATGAACGTTGATATTTCAACTGATAATATCGAAGATATTGTAACTTCAAAGATGGGCGAAAAAATGTCAAATGACGATATTTATATGATGCATTCATCAGATGAAGCTGATCCAAGTGATTTGGAAGTTCCTAAAAATGTTGCAATTGATGATCCGGTAAGATTATATCTAAGAGAAATCGGTAGAATTAAATTATTATCTGCAAATGAAGAAATCGAATTAGCAAGAAAAATCTTAGAAGGTGGAACCCCAGGGGCTATTGCAAAAAGAAAATTAGTTCAAGCTAACTTACGTTTAGTTGTAAGTATCGCTAAGAAATATGTTGGACGTGGAATGTTATTCCTAGACCTTATTCAAGAAGGAAACTTAGGTTTAATCAGAGCAGCTGAAAAATTTGACCACGAAAGAGGTTTCAAATTCTCAACTTATGCAACTTGGTGGATTAGACAAGCTATTACTCGTGCAATTGCAGACCAAGCAAGAACAATCCGAATTCCTGTTCACATGGTTGAAACAATTAACAAATTGAAAAAAGTTACAAGAAAACTTGCTCAAGACTTATCAAGAAAACCAACCGAAGATGAATTAGCTGCTGAAATGAACGTATCTATTTCAAAACTTCGTGAAATCATTAAAATCGCTCAAGAACCTCTATCTTTAGAAACACCAATCGGTAAAGAAGAAGATTCTCGTTTAGGTGATTTTATTGAAGATAAAGAAGCTGATGCACCTGTTAAAATGGTTGCTTCTGAATTATTGAAAGAAGACTTGGCAGAAGTTTTATGTACACTATCACCAAGAGAACGTGATGTATTGAGATTACGTTTCGGTATGGACGATGGTCGTCAAAGAACATTGGAAGAAGTTGGGCAATTGTTCGGTGTTACTCGTGAACGTATTAGACAAATCGAAGCAAAAGCATTGAGAAAACTTCGTCATCCTAACCGTAAAAAACGTTTAGAAGAATACGTTGAGTAATCAAATAAAATTATAGAAATTCTTAAAAAGCTCTCAAATATTTGAGGGCTTTTTATTTTTGAAAAATACTTTTTACCCAACTGTATATGCTTGAATAAAGTTTTTTTTGTTATAGAATAGACGTGTGTAATTTTTATACAGTAAGAGAAGGAGAACTCAAATGAGTGAAAGAAAATTAGTTGGAACAAAAGAAATGTTCGAAAAAGCCCTAGCTGGTAAATATGCTATTGGTGCTTACAACGTAAACAACATGGAAATCTTACAAGGTATTGCAGAAGCTGCTGAAGAAACACAATCTCCAATTATCTTGCAAGTTTCAGCTGGTGCTAGAAAATACGCTAACCAAACTTACTTAATTAAATTGGTTGAAGCTGCATTAGCTACTACTACAGTTCCTATCGCTTTGCACTTAGATCACGGTGCTGATTTTGATATTTGTAAAGCATGTATCGATGGTGGTTTCTCATCAGTTATGATTGATGGTTCAAGATTCCCATTAGAAGAAAACATTGCTTTAACTAAAAAAGTTGTTGAATATGCTCACGCTCACGGCGTTTCAGTAGAAGCTGAATTGGGTAAATTAGCTGGTGTTGAAGATGACGTTAAAGTTCACGCT
>CALAWF010000083.1 GCA_937894665.1 uncultured bacterium
TTGATAAAGATAATCTAATGGATTGTGCAAGAGAACTTTTAACAAAATTCATCGATATTACTCAAAATCTAAGAAAAGAAAAAATTGTATGTTATCCAATGCTTGGAGAACAAAAATCTTTAATAAGCGTTATCGCAAAACTCGGTTTCAAATTTGTAGGAATTGAAGTCTTGAGATTTATGATGAAAGGAACACCTTCAAGAGAATTGTTTTCTCATGCCAGAGTGGTGAAACTTCCTGAAGACTACGAAGTAGTATCTTGGAATGATAAATATTTTGAAAATGCAGTAAATGTAATTCAAGAATCATTTAAGGAAAGTTCGGATGCGTTATTTGATCCACGATTTAAAACAATTGAAGGGACTCAAGACATTATCACCAAAATTGTCAAAGATGTATATGCAGAATTTATGCCTAAAGCAACAAGCGTATTACTATACGAGGGGCAGCCTGTAGGTTTTTCATTCATGAATCTTACCGGAGGAACTATTGTAAATATCCCTCTTGTTGGAATCAAAGAAGAACACCAAGGAAAAGGGCTGTCAACAATTATGCTAAAACATTCAATGGATGAAATTTTTAAAGAAATTGATATATATAATAGCCCGATTTCTGAAATTAACACAACAACTGAAACTAATAATTTACAAGCATTGAGATTGTATAAAAATCTCGGATTTTTAGAAGATTATAGTTACCCGCAGTCTTATATGCCAATTGAAAACTAGACTTTTTCTAAAAAATCAGTTAAATTAATCATATGGCAGGAATCGATATAAAAAGATTTTTGAATAGCTTTGGACAAAATTATGCACAACAAAGGACTTTTACCGCAAAAGGAACTTTTAATGCTCAACCAACAACACCTAACGTAGCTCCCAAAGCAGAAGTTCCCGTTGCCAAACCAACACCTCAGCCGACAGTTCAAACAATGCAAATGGGGGAAACTTTGCAATTAAATACTTTGCAAAGTATGGATAGGGCTGTTTACGCAAGAGAACTATTTCAAATGCCAAGAAATATAAACGAATTTGTCTTTATGCTTCAAAGAGGATTGACTCAAGGGCAATTCAATATGATGTATGCAAATCAACTCGCAATGCAAAGGAATTCACTTTCTCAATTACAAGCACAAATTCTTGCCCAATTACAAGGTCTAAATACGACAATGACCCAAGAGATGGTAAATGTTCAATTATCCTCAAATCAACTTCAATCAGCGTTAAAGAATTTAGAAATCCTATCAGGAGGAATGATAAATCTTGCGGATATATCCATTCTTTTGCAAAAAAATGGGAAAGAAGCATTAACAAAACTAATTATGTCAATGACAGAGGCTTCAAAAGCAGGGATTACTGATTTAACCCAAATGAAAGAAATGGCAAAACTTATCAACGCAAGTATTTCAATTGCTGCAGAAAATAATCCACAAAAAACATTAAAACTTCTTTTGATGCTATATCTTCCATGGTTGCCGCTTGAAGATGGTGTTGGATTTGATTTGGAAGTTGAATCAAAATCTGGAGGCGAAGAAGAAAGTGATAGTGTTTTAACGGTTACAATTTCAACCAAGAATTTTGGAACAGTCGTAGCTACAATATTTTTAGAAACATCCAATTCTGTTCAGATTGCAATTGAATGTAGTGATAAATTTCCTAGAGAAGAACTCCAACTACGAATGGATTCTGACAAAAAACAATATTCAATGGACACTGTTACAACATACAATGTTAATAAAGATTTAAAACCAAATACAGATAAAGCATCTGCGAATATCAATATGTCCCAAACAACAGAAATTAATCCATATTTGCTCCTAACAGCTCATTCTATTATTAGGCACGTAATTGAAATTGATAACAATGCGACCCTTGGGATAACATCACATTCTGACCAATTTTAGATTTCTGAAAGAGGTCTTTTACATTTGTTAAAATTTTAGTTACATAGTAGCAAAATTTTTCAATTTTGGGTTTTAGAAACTGGAGTAACCCTAGTAAAGATGGATGAAATAGGTGAAAAATCTTTACAAATTGTAAAACGACTGCTATAATAGCAGACAAGGTTAATGAAAGAATAGGATTAAGGGGTTAATCCTAAAAAACTGAATACAAAAAGGAGTGTTAGTATGGCAATATTACCTATTAGCAGTGTTAGTGTTAAAAACAATTCAAGATTAGTTTCATTTGGAATGAGAAACGATGATGACGACGATAACAATAATAGCGAAGGATATAATTTTCCTCGCAGAGCTCAAAGTAAAATGGTTACAATTCCACTTGCAACATTAATCGCAATGTCAACAATAGTTGCAAATGCAAATGAACCTCTTGATAACAACTTAAATATGGAAAAAGTAAATAAAATAGAAATGGTTGACCAAGCCTCAAAACTTGTTCAATTAGATAGAAAACCATATAAATTGGTAAGAGGAATTCCTGTAAAAGAAGTAATATCAACAGAACGAAACGGAAACAAATACTACATGATATTTGCCGGAGGAAAACCTAATGATAAAGTTGTTGATGTTGTGTATTTTACAAATGCAAAATACACAGGAAGAGTTGCAGGTATAGATAATGTTCTCCCTGGAACCGTAAGTAAACTTGTTTTACACAAAGGAGAAAAACCAACAATGGGCGTTGTTTATAGCCAACAATTTGAAGGTGATAATAAAAATCTAGAAGATTGGACTCTTGAAACAATTATACCTCCAGAATGTGCAAACCCGTTGATTGACTTAATGGTTGGAGATTCTCAATGGAAATATCAACCTGCAGGCGGCAAAATAAAATTTGAAGAAACAAATAACCCGAAACCACAAACACCAAAATACAATGGTTCTTTTTAAGTTTTGTAAAGAAATACTGAATCTTTGAAATTGCCCACTGAAAAAATTTTTTCATGAATTAGAAGAATAGTATGAGAACAATCTATGGAAGAATACAAATACCAAAAACTCACAACTGATACAGCAATTACAACTAGCCAGCAAATCCCCAGTGATGCTGGAAATGTTGAAGTTCCTAAAAAATCAGCAAGCAAACCCCTAGATTATTCTCAAGTAGAAGCTCAAGCTCTAAAAGTTAAACAAGAAAATGAAGAGCTATATACTTACATCAACTCGGAAGAATTTAAAAAACTAGACCCAGAGGCACAAACCAAAGCTCTAAAAACAAAATTCTTTCCGACTTCTTCTGATGACGAAGTGAAAAATCAACTTGGGGCATTAAAAGATGCAGCATCTCAAAGCCAATTAACTTCAAAAACAACAGAAGACAAAACAGATATTCCAGCACAAACATCTGAAAATACTCCTGAAACTCAGGAGGGACAAACAGAGGTTGAAATTGCTGCAAATAAATATCTGAAATCTATCGGTGGAAAAAATGAAACAATAGATGATTTGTATTCAAAAGCATTACAAACACCTAAAGAAGAAAGAACCCCAGAAGCACAAGCATTTCTTGATGCTGTAAAAAATGAACAAAATAGCAAAGCTCAGAACAAAACAACAGAACAAAAGAAAAATGAGTTGGATGATTTTAAACAATTTTTCTCTCCTGAATGGAACAAGAAAAAACCGGAAGAAAAAGTTAGAAGCCTTGCTGAACAATATTTAACAGAAACAGGTGCCGTAAAATCAGGCAAGCCAACTGACAAACAAATTAATCAATTCTTAAAATCTATTAATGCTGAAATGGCAAGAAGAACTCCGGAAGGGAAAAATGCTCTAGTTCTTGAACTAGCAGCAACGCTAGAAGCATTAAAAGACTTAAAGGCAAATGGTAAAGGAATGTCTTTAGAGGATTTTAACAAATTATCCTCAACCGAAAAAAAAGAAATTACAACAGCATATATAATGAAAAAATTCAATTCTGTTGCAGAAGAACTTATTCCAAACAAACCTGCAGACTGGAATAAAAAAACAGAAATGGAAAAAATCCAAGTTTATGCTGATGCTATTTTAAAACAGGTTGATCCTGAATATGCCAAAATGCCTTCTGGAGAAGCCAAAGATAAATATCTTAAAGAAAAAACAGATTCTTTTGTTGAAAATAATATCTTAAAAGGTTGGAAACAACTGGGAGATGCAACAAAAGAGCTTATGTTGCAAGATATTAGTGCAACAAAAACAATGCTTGAAAAAGCAAATATGACATATGCAAAATTTAAAACACTCTCTAAAGAAGAGCAACAAAATATTGAAAAGAAATTTAAGCCCGAAACATCTAATCCTGTTATAAAATTAAGAAATAATTTAGCAAAAGAACTTATTCAAAAAGGGGTTAAAGAAAAAGATCTTCCAAGCGAAATGCTAAAGTTCTTAAATTCTAAAAAAGATCTTACACCGGAAGAACAAACTCTAAAAAATGCTTTAACTGAAATGTCTAAAAATGCACCGGGCTTATCTCCTAAGAATTGGTACACTTCAAATGAACAAGCAGCCCAAAATGCAGGGATGTCAGTTGAAGAATATATCAATGACGCAATTAAATCTAAAAATCAAAATAAAATTAGAGCAATTATAAACGGAGCTACTACTCCTGAAGATAGAATTGCAATTATTGAAAAACTTAAAGCTCAAGGTTGGACAGCAGAACAACTTGGCAAACTAACCGAAGAATGGACATTGTCTTTTGATAACGCAACAGCTATTGTTAAAAAAGACCACAAAGCAATAATTGCAATCAAGCAAACAAGAGCGTTAACCAATATGGTACAAGCAGGTGAAAAATGGATTCCTGCAGAATACAATGCCTGCACATCTAAAGAAGCTCAACAAGAATTAACAGCTTGCAACTTGAGTATCAAAGAATACATCAACACTACAACTTCTGTAATGGCTAATAGAACCATTATGACAAAAGAAAGAGCTGCAGAATGTATGACATATGGTCTATCTTCTGCAATGGTTCCGGATGCCAACAAAGCCATCGCAACATCATCCTATATTAATTATGTATCTCAAAATGGCACAGAAGAAACACTATATGCTGCCAAAAATTTATCAACCATAAACAACGCTGCTGTTACAGAAGGTTTAGCTGCAGCATCTAAAAATGTAGATAAAAGCATAAGAAAACAATACAATTCCTATGTAGAAACAGCTATAAAGAATTATCCTCCTGAGCAACAAACACAAATTAGGAAAGCACTTGAAACAGGAAAAATTTCGACTGAAACTTTAGCAAAAACAACTGTATCAGAAACAGCTTCAAATAAAGCAGCAACTGCTTCTAATTCAAACGAAAATAAACCTGCAGCAACAGGTTCTAATGCCACAACAGCAGCTAATCCACAAACTGTTTCACCACAAACAAATGCAAATGAATCAGCCTCAGCAAGCCTTAAAACATCTGTTACAGACACTCCAACAATTTCAGCAACAGCAAATATTGCTGCAACAAGTAAACCTTTAACAAAAGATATTTCTCAAATAAAAATACCTTTGAGTATGACAATGGGAGAAAAAGAAACCCAAGAATTAACTCAAAAAGCTCAAGCTGTTCTTGATAAAATTGATAATTTTAGAAAAACTCAAGCTGAAAGTATCAAAGATAGAGAAGAAGAAATACAATCATTATCAAAATATTCTAAAGAGGAAATAGTTGAAGCTGTTGCATCTGGAGAATTATCTCTTTCTGATGTTAAACTTTCAAAAGAAGAAACAGAAACATTAAGACAAACGCTTACAGTTCTATTTGAAAAAAATAGTATTTCTACAGCATACAAAAAACTTGTTACCAAATTTGGAAATATTGAAGAGGTATTTTTAAAAGTATTTGCAACAAATGCAGATAGTGCAACACTTGTATCTTTTGCAAGCGACTTCAAAAATGATACTAATGTTATATTAAAATTATACCAATATAGTAACAACAGTTCTTTAATTTCATATCTTCCAAAGGATATGATTAAAACTTTACTACAAGAAGGTGAAATTCCATATTCAACATTATCATCAATCCCACAAGACATATTGTATGAAATGGCACTTGAGAAAGCCAAAAATGGAACAAGATTTGAAGAAATTAAACCATACTTTAGTAATCTCAAAGAAGAAAACCAAGGAGCATTTTTAGCTGCTTATCCTGATTACAAATCAGAAATAAATAATGAAGTTGTTGATAATAAAAATACTCCGGCTAAAGGTTCTCACGAATGGTTAATATCTCAAAATAAACAAGATCCAAACACAAAAGTAAACCAACCGGCAGAAAAACCACAAATTGTAAATGAATTTGATCCCGAACAAACAACCGCTTTTGTACCAAGAGAAAACTTAAACCTCCAAAATGATTATCCTGATTGGGATGATGGAATTGCTATGGGTTCAACAAGTCTTTCAAATCCAAGAGGGGACAAAGGCAAATACGATAAACTAAAAATAAAAGGACATCGCTTTATTAGCAAAGGGTAAATTTAGTCAATATTTAGCAAACTTGATTTAAAAATACTTTCATGTTGTAATGGTCTTACAGCAGGATTATCCTGCGAGTTCATTTGAAAGAAGACAATTACAAATTGCCGAAAAAAATTATATTAGCTAAATTTGCAGGTTTTTGTTATGGTGTAAAAAGAGCCGTTGAAACCGTAAAAAAATTAAAAAGTGAAAACCCAGACCGTAATATTTGTGTACTTGGAGAATTAATTCACAATACACAAGTTATTGAAGAATTAAACGCAATGGGAATTAAATCGCTCAAAGAACTTCCTGAAAAAGGGGATGGAATTTGTGTTGTCCGCAGCCATGGGGAAAGTCCTGAAGTTTTTGAACAAATTGAAAAAGCAGGATTTGAAGTTTATGATTTGACTTGTCCTGATGTCAAAAAAGTTCAACAAAAAGCTATCGAACTTGCTCAAAATAATTATTTCTTAGTTATTGTAGGGAAAGCAACTCATCCGGAAGTAATTGCAATTAAAGCCAATGCAGAACAATTTAGTAAAAATGTTTTGGTTGCAACAGAAGTAGAAGAATTAAAATCTCATGAACAAGAATTGAAGTCTGCGAAAAAAATAGGCGTAGTAGTTCAAACAACACAAATGATTTCAACTCTTAATAAAATCGTAGAGTATCTAACCCCATTAACAAAAGAATTACTAATTGCAAATACAATTTGCAAAAGTACATCAATGCGTCAATCCGAAGCAAAAGAATTGGCTAAAAACAGTGATTTGATGATTGTTGTAGGCTCAAAAAAAAGTGCAAACACAACTCACTTGGCAGAAATCTTAAAAAACATAACTCCAACAATTCATATTGAAACAGAGCAAGAGTTAGATAATTATAAAGAGTTGATAGATAAATCTCAAAAAATATCAATTACCGCAGGAGCATCAACTCCAAATAGCGTAATTGAAAAAGTTATTGAAAAGATAAAATAAAAAGTTGGTCATTCAACAAAACAAATAAAGAAAAGGAGAATAAAACAAATGACACAAGCAACATTAGACGATTTCGAAAAACTATTAGAAGAAAGTTTTTC
>CALAWF010000084.1 GCA_937894665.1 uncultured bacterium
CCAAGAGCAACAATGGAATATAGAACAGCATTCCAAAATTATATTCAAGGTTTTCTTTTGTAGATTTTCCTTTCATTGTACCAATAATCATTACAGGCTTTCCGTCAAGTTTAGCCAATCCCCCAACGATTGCTCTATCGTCTGTTCCAACGTGATCCCCGTGAAGTTCTACAAAATCAGTACACATTAAATTCACATAATCCAAAAATTTTGGACGTTCAGGATGTCTAGCAATTTGCATTTTTTGTGTAGGGTCAAGATTTGCAAAAAGTTCTTTTTTGAAATCTTCTGCTTCTTGTTCCAATGTTTCTATATCTTTATTTAAATCCATACCGGACTCCAAACTCATTTTTTTTAGTTCCTCAATTTTTTCTTGAATTTCCAATATTGGTTTTTCAAAATCTAAAGCTGTAGCCATCAATAATTCTCCTTATTCGTGCATAGCCAAAATATTTGCTAATGTGGCTTTTAAGTCTTTTCTAGATGAAACAACATCAACCTGACCATACTTCATCAAGTATTCGGCAGTTTGGAAATCTGCCGGTAATTTTTGTCTGATTGTTTGTTCAATAACTCTTCGACCTGCAAAACCTACTCTTGCACCTTGTTCTGCTACGATAATATCGCCTAATGTTCCGAAGCTGGCAGTAACTCCGCCAAATGTCGGATCTGTAATCAAATTGATATATAACAATCCCGCTTCATCAAGTTTTGCACAAGCACAAGCTGTTTTTGCCATTTGCATTAAACTCAATGCACTTTCTTGCATTCTAGCTCCGCCGGATGAGGTTATAACTAAAACAGGAAGTTTTAATTCAATTGCTTTTTCCATTGCTCGGGTAACTTTTTCCCCGACAACACTACCCATAGAACCGCCCATAAAGTCAAAATCCATAACGGCACAAGAAACTTTATGTCCGTCAATTGTTCCAATACCTGTAACAACTGCATCGTTAAGTCCGGTTTTCTTTTGTGCTGCTTCAAGTCTGTCTTTGTAGCTTTCTGTATCTACAAATTCTAATGGGTCAGTCGGTTTTATATCTGTAAATAATTCTTCAAAAGAGCCTTCATCAAATAATTGTTTAATTCTGGTTCTTGCATTAACTCTGAAGTGATAATCACAAACAGGGCATACCATATTGTTATCTTCAATATCCTTCTTTAGTAATTGAGCATCGCAATGAACACATTTAGTCCATAAATCAGGGTTTGCTTCAATTTCTACTCTTGCTTCCAAAGCTCTACGTTGAATTTGAGCTTCTTTACGCTTTTCAAACCAATCTTGAACTGTCATATATAAATTTCCTTTTCCTATATCCCTATAAATAAAAAATCTAATTTTACTTACTTTTCAATTATACACAAAAAAACAAAACAGGCAAAAACGATAAATTTTTGTTAATATTTCTGTTATGTATTCATATCTCTATAATGTTTTCTAATTTGTTCTTGCAGGTCATTTGAAATTTTTATATTTTGAAGTGCCATGTGATATTTTCTCAAATTTGCAATGTTTTCTGATTCTTCTAATAAATTACGTTGTTCTTGAGGTGCAATATTGTCCTTAACTTTTTCAAACTCGGTTTTCGCCTGTTTTGAGATTATTCTTGTGACAACTTCATCAATATCACTTCCTGAAACACCGTATTTTGAGGCGATTTCTGCAACTGTTTTGCCTTGCGGAAAAGTATATAGCCAGTTTATAGAAAGCCTATCTCCTTCTCCTACGTGCATAATCCCCTTTTGGTGCGGGGTGTACATAATATCTTTTTTGAATGGGCTATGTCCCAATCCAACTGCATGACCTATTTCGTGGAGAATTGTATGGTAAACCTCTTCTTCGTCCATATAATCTGCGTGAACAAGTCCTTCTGTTAATCCAATTGCAACTTCAGCACTGAAGAGTCTGTTCGCTTTGTCATATTGAAAATAACAATGTCCGAGAGCCTGTCTTTCGACTCTTTTCCAATCTACATTTACATTAGAACTCATTAAATTATCGACAATGATAAATGAAACTTTACCATTTGAAACTCTGTGCCATTCATCTAATGCTTTTTTTACATATTGGCGGTATTTTAGGTCTTGACCTTGTTTAGAGTAGAATTTCATAGGAGCAATATAAACCTTTAATGGCATAATATTCCACCGCATTAATCGTCCATTTTTTACAGATTCTTGTAAATATGTTTTCTTCTCCATATTTTTATTGTATAATAAAAGGTACGAGAAAAAAAGTGAGAATATAACAGACTTAAGGAGAAAGAAATTATGGGTATGGATTTAATGAATATCATGAAGCAAGTTCAAAATGTTCAGAAAAAAGCTGGTGTTATGCAAGAAGAATTGGCTAATCTTGAAATTACCGGTGAATCTGCTGGAGGGGCTGTAAAGGTTCTTTTTGACGGTCAAGGTAAATTCAAATCAATTTCATTAAAACCGGAAGCAATCAATCCTGAAAATCCATCTTCAGTTGATTCTGAAACCGTTGAAATGCTTGAAGATATTATCACTCAAGCGATGACACAAGCAAGCCAAAAGGCTTCAGCTGAAATGGAATCAAGAATGTCTCAGTTAACAGGCGGATTGAAAATTCCAGGACTATTCAAATAGGTTTTAAATGTTTATGTCCTTCCTTAAAGGAAGGACATATTTTTAAGTTTTTGAGCAGAGGTTTATATTTATTATGATTTATCCTAAATCAATAGCAGCGTTAATAGAACAGTTTCAAAAATTCCCATCTGTAGGTCCGAAATCTGCACAAAGGATGGCATTTCACTTATTGAGGATGCCAATGCCCGAGGTGGAAAATTTTGCCAAGGCTGTTATTGAGGCAAAACAAAATACTCATACATGCGAGATTTGTTTTAACCTTTCTGCAACCAGTCCTTGTGAAATTTGTTCTTCTTCTCAGCGTGATAGGTCAACAATTTGTGTAATTGCAGAAACTAAGGATTTAATTGCAATTGAAAAAACGAATGAATTTAAAGGGTTGTATCACGTATTGCAAGGCTTAATCTCTCCAATGGATGGAATTGGGGCTGATGATATTAGGATAAAAGAGTTGTTGAATCGATTGACAAATGACGAAGTTAAAGAAGTTATTTTGGCATTAAGCCCGTCAGTTGAGGGAGAAGCAACAAGTTTATATTTGACAAAACTTATTAAACCTTTTGGGATAAAGGTTTCAAGAATTGCGTTTGGCTTACCTGTTGGTGCTGATTTGGAATATGCTGATGAAATTACCATCGCAAAAGCAATTGAAGGTCGCCACGAGATTTAGGTTTAAAAGGAAATAAGGAACAAGGAAATAGGGGAATAAGTTTGTTACGAAATGCACTAAGGCACTGAGTTCTTTATGTAATTAATTCAGTCATCCTGACAAAGCTAATCAAATTTGTCAGGATGAACTCGTGAGCATTATGACAGAGATTCCGACAATATTGTTTTGCCTATTGAATTGAATGACAATAGATTATATACGTTATTCCTCTATTGGGGAATGTGGTTTGTGCTTTTCTATTTATTAATTAACATATCAACGAAAGGAGATATTTAATGTTTTACAATGTTCAAAAAGTTAAAGATATTATTGAGTCTAAAGAGAATTCTTTTACTCGCAAAGTTCTAATGGAACATGATGACAGTAGTCTTTCTGCTGTTTCTATTAAAAAAAATGAAATAATTGATACTCACACTTCGGTTAGTGATGCTGCCGTTTATGTTGTAGATGGAGAAATAGAACTACATTTTGATGCTCAAAAGTTTAAAGTTGACAAAGGTGAAATTCTTATGTTCAAAAAAGATACGGAACACAAGGTTCTGGCTCTAAAAGATAGTTTATTTTTACTGATAAAAATATAATTTATGGAACGGGGTCGTAGCCTCCGGGGTTTCCTGGATGGCATCTCCAAATTCTTTTGATTCCGAGCCAACCGCCTTTTAGTATGCCGTATTTTTCAATTGCCTGTTTTGTGTATTCCGAGCAGGTTGGGTAAAATCGGCATACTTTTGGCGTGAATTTTGAAAAATACTGGTAAACTTTAATCAAACCTAGTAAAATTTGTTTCATTATACATTTCCTTTTATATTCATTTTACATCAAGTTAAATATTTCGTAGGTGTTCAATTTTTAAAGTTGGATTTAGTGTAATTCCAATTATGTCGATTTGAAAATTTTTTATTTTGTGTTCTTGAGTATAACTTAAGGCTCCTGTTTTAATGTTATGGTATTTTGTTTTGGTTATGGCTTCCATTGGCGTTCCAAAGGCATTTGATTTTCTGGTTTTAACTTCTACAAATATTACTTTATTTTTCAATTTTGCAATAATATCTATTTCGCAAAGTTTGGAAAAATGTTTATTTCTTTCTAATATTTCATAGCCATTTTTGATTAAATATTCACAGGCTAAATCTTCGCCTTTATTTCCAAATTCTCTATTGTTCATTTATTCTTAATTCCTTGTCTTAAAAATAAAGGAGCGATGACTTTTTACAACGCTCCTTTATTGGTCTATGTTTTTATCTTTTATGCGATTTCTTCGTAAGCTGCTGGGG
>CALAWF010000085.1 GCA_937894665.1 uncultured bacterium
GAAAAAATGCCACAATCTACATTTGATGAAATTGTTGATAAGTATGTAGAGATGAATGTTGCACACCCGTTCCGTGAAGGAAATGGACGTAGCACCCGCATTTGGTTAGATTTAATTCTTAAAAATGAACTTGGGAAAGTTGTGGATTGGAGCAAGGTTGATAAGGAAGATTATCTTCTTGCAATGGAACGTAGTCCGATTAAAAGTTTAGAAATTAAAGAACTTTTGCGAAACGCTCTGACCTCCGAAGTCAATGACCGTGATGTTTATATGAAAGGCATTGATGCAAGCTACAATTATGAAGGCTATTTTACTTATAAAGCAAGTGATTTATTATAAACATTTTCCGCTTTTTGATTGATGACATTGGGTTTTATGGATTGTAGTATTTTATTATGGTAACAAATTTTGATTTTTTGAAATCTGTGGATAAGAACTTGTTCGAAATAATTACGGAAGCTGAAAAACTTTATCGTGATGAATATTTTGAACAATGTATGGGACAAGCCAGACGTTTTGGAGAACACGTTTGTAAACAAGTATTGGGCAAAAATCGAACAAGCGAAAATACTTTTGACCAAATGCTTGCGACTCTCAAAGACAAAGGTAATGGCTCTGAACAAGAAAAAGAATTTGTGAATGATTTATATTTTCTAAAAAAACATGGTAATGAATCCGTCCACTCTGCAAAGGTTAAAAAAGACGGAATGGAAGCTCTTGAATGCCTGCAACGAGCATTTGAAGTGGGAATAAATTATGCTGTTTATAACAAAAAAGCTAAATCAAGTATCTTAAAACTTAGATACGATACAGAACTTTTAGTTACGGGTAAAAAGTCTAAAAAATCTCTTTCTGAAAAATATTTAGAAGAAAAAGCGAAAGAAAAAAGTTTTACCAAACGTAAAACCCAACCTAAGAACAAAAAGTCTAAGGCATTGAAAAAACAAGTTTATTCAATGAAATCAGAATCCGGAACAAAAGGAATTCCATTTTACTGGATTTTGGTTGGATTTTCTTTTGTTGTGGCTGTAGTTGTTATGCTGATATTGGTTTTATAGATTTTTATCTGTAATCTATGTAATCTTTCCAGTAATTATTTTGACGGGTCATTGTTTTCCCTCTTGCAGAAGTGCCTGTATTTTCTTTAGTAACTCCGCCTTCTTTCCAATTCATAGCCGCAACATTTTCGATTGGTTCATTAAAATAGCACCAGTCTAGTCCTGAACCGGAGCCTTTTTTGAACCCTTTTGATGCTGGAGTATCATTGCTTCGACTACCTTGTGAAATTGCATTTAAATCGCAGGTGATAAATTGACCTGTATAGTTGTCTGTGTGAGGCTCATTGGGGTCTTCATCATTGATATAAACGGCCATTTCTTTAGCTGTCATAGGTTTAAACATAAAAATATCTACATTCATTTTGTTTGGTGCTGCAGTTCCATTTATATCAACACAGATAAACTGGTTTTCCCCGTTAAACGTCCAGAGTCTTCCTTTAGAATCTGTCCAAATTCCACCGTTATCACAAACTAAAGCACTCCTATTTGCTAAGTTTTGTTGGAAAAATTTAGGTCCTTGAGGTGCTCCGGCATCTTTGTAGATTTCTCTCATTTTTGCTGCGATGCCGTTGTCAGAGTTTGAGTCTTTGTCAAAAGGTGCTCCTCCCGGAATATATGACATGAATTCGCTTGCCCAACGTAGTGTTCCGCTGTATTGATTTTCTCCTGCTGCTGTTTGGGCTCCGCATTTGAATTTTGAGGCACTTCCATAGACACAAGAATACGCAAATTCGCCAACATCACCTTTTTCAAGGTTCATTCTTGCCCCGATTTCTTTAATTTCACTGTATGTAGAGCGGAATTGTTGTTCCAAAACTTTGCCTCGATAATTGTAAGCTAAAGTTGGAATAGTTATTGCTGCAACCGAACCTAAAAGCCCTATCGTTATCAATATTTCAGCTAATGTAAAGCCATATTTTTTATGCCAAAAACTCACGATTATAACCAATCCTCATAAACTTCCAATAACATATTTATTATAACGTATTTTGAGTGCAAAGTCTAGGGTTTCGGTTAGGCTAAAATTGGTTTAGTGGTTTGGATTTTTTCTTTCAAATTTTAAATCGTAACCGAGAATATCTGCAATGAGTAGCATTTCTCGATGAGTGATAGTTTCATTGCGGAGTTTGTTTGACAGATTTTGCATCGAATATGGTTTGCCCAATCTTTTGGATAATGCTTCAGCCAGTTCTGTCAAATTAACATTGACATCCAATAATATTTTTTTCAAATCATTCATTATTGACATTGTTTTAACTCCATTTATTCATTTAAAATTATATAAATCCATTGATAATTTAACGAATAAATTTCACTCTTCATTGACTTATAAATAAATTAATGTAAAAATAAATATATACGTTTAATGAGGTAACATTTTGAAAAATTTATTTAATGGTTTTACTTTGGCGGAAGTATTGATTACTTTGGGGATAATTGGAGTTGTTGTGGCGATTACTATTCCAACATTGATGGCAAATTTGAGGGCAACAAAGTTAAAATCCCAATTTGAGAAGACTTATGCAGATTTAAATGTTGCTTCTCGGGCATTTTACGCAGATAACGATATGTCTTTTAGAGAATATCAAGATTCACAATATGATGGATTATCATATGGCAGTACAAAATCTTTAAAGTACTTCATGACATATTTTAAAGGACATTCATCTCAAGGTTCGGTAAGAACATTTGAAACGACAAGAGGCTTAAAAAATCTAAATCTAAATGGTCAAGAAATGGCTCAATGGGCTTGTGATCAATCTGAAATGGAAATGGATATTTCTGGAAGATTATTTTCAATGGATGATAATGCTGCCCGATACAATCTACCAACAGGACCCAAAATTTGTGTTGATATAAATGGAGTAGATAGACCTAATAAATGGGGAGTTGATAGATTTGTATTTGTATTTACTGACACCGCAGCTGTTGTCCCATATACTGGTACTTCTTGGAGTGATGTAAATGCACAACAAACAGATGAAAGCATCATTGCCCAATATTGCAGCAGTTCAACCACAACACCCGCCCATACTTGTGCCTATTTTGCTCATAAGAATATAAGTCCGACCGGAAAAGGCGACTACTGGCATGATTTCTTGCGTGGGAAGTAGTTAAAAGGCTATAAGTTGGTTTTAAGAGAAAAGGAATAAGGGAATAGGTTCGTTACCAAAAGGCTTAAAGGCACTATGGCACTAAGGTCTTTATGTTTTATTATGCCATTCTGAGGGGTTTATAATTAGAATAACAAAATAACATTGCAAATTTACCCGAAGAATCTCTGACTGAACGCACTAGCTAGAGATGCTGAAACAAGTTTGACAAATTTGTCTAGTCAGAGATACTTCGCTACGCTCAGTATGACGACCTAGGCTAGGGGTTTGGGGGCGTTGCTATGCCCCGAATTCGTTATATCAAGAAATCTATTGGTTAGAGATATGCTTTTCTAATTCTTAATCCAACGGAAGCTCTTTACGTAATTACTGCCGTTAATATCACCGAAAATATCCGCCTTAAATACTCTCAAAACATTTGATTTATCAAAATTAGGAATTTTATTTATCTTACTTGTTGATGATGGGTTAACTTCATTGATGTTTATTCCTGGGATTGTGTTGAATAATCTGTTCAATGAAGAGTTTCCAATCTTGCCAAGTAATGTTGAGAAGTTTTTAGACAAACTTCCATAAACTTCCATATTTGCTACAAATGTTGACAAGTTATAATCCCCTGTCATATACATATTCAAGTCTTTACCGCTAGAATATACGTTGATTTCATTTGCTATGCCGTTTTCAACATTTATATCTCCGCTGATTTTGTCAAAGTTTCCTGTTTTCAATGGTGTGATTAAATCAATAATTCCGTTAATTGAAAGTCCTGTAATTCCACCTGTGATTAAGTTTCCGGCTTTTAGAAGATATTCTAATGATCCAAGTTTTGGCATTCTGCCATCTCGAACTTCAAAATTACCACCACCTGATAGTGTATTTACGCAATCAACGCTTGACAATCCGTTGCATGATAAGTGCATATCACCTGTTACGTGTCCATACATTTGTCCTGGGAGGTCAAAGAAGTTTTCACTGATAATTTGAGCATCTGCATTGTTAATTCTCATTTCAGCGTTACCGCTTGAAGATTTTAGGTCATAAATTATTTTTCCATCTACATCCCCATTTGCGATATTGAAATGGTAATTATTTATTCTTGCTACATTATCTTCTCCCAATGTCATATTTGAAGAGAAGTTTGTTGCAGTTGCTTTTTTGATTAAAATTTTATCTGCATTAACTTGTGCATTTTTAATAATTATCTGGTCAATAGGCATTGGAATTTGAGTTGATGAAGTCGGCAAGTGTTTGTTTCTTGTGCTGTCAGCTTCAAAATCACTCAACGCTTGAGTTATAACGTTCAAATTAAGTTCATCCATTTGAACATTAATATCATCAATTACAATTGGTGGAGTCGGATTATTAACAATCTTGGCTTTCATTATTATATCGTTTGTCAAAATTACTCCTTTAGACAAAACGTTGATATAATCGTTTTGGAAACCGATATTAATATCTCTGATTGTTGCATCAAGAAGTGGAATATCAATACTTGAGATATTCAAATCTCCCAAAATTTTTGGGGCTAAAGATGTACCATTGATAGTTATATCTGTTGTGAATACCCCTTGTTTAATAGTCGGTTTTTTCAACAAAACATTGAAAATTTTCGCATTTGTCGGGTTATAGGTTTTAACTTTGAAATTTTTAAAACCCAGAACATTATTTTTTAAAAGTGAAATATCGCCTGATGCCACAAGTTGGTTTTGTATAGATTTTTTCTGGCTTTGGGACATAATTGTTTGGTTATACTTCAACGAATCAATATGAACTGAATTTGGTCTAAGCACGGTATCGGAAACAACTGAAACCGGATTTGTTGTCAATTCTCCTGTACTAACAGCACCATTTGCAGCCCCTGCTAAAGTTGCTCCCATGTAGTAAATTGAAGAGTTTTCACCAATGTTCAAGTTTGAATGAGCTGAAACTCTATCGATAGGACCTCTCAATTTTGAATTGAAATTTATATCTCCTTTTAATTTTACAGGATAAACAGATTTGTTGTTTATAAATCTGTCAAAAAATGCTTGCGTTGGTTTTGCACTGACCAAAAGGTTTAGTTTTGGTAATCCAAATACATCTGCAACACTACCGTCCACAAAAACAGGCATTGAACTTACTCGAGAATTTACACGTTTAAGGTAAAGTGTATCTCCTCGCATATTGGCTTCGCCGTTAAGGATTCTTACAACCGCTCCAAGTGGTTTATAAACAAAACTTGTATCTTTTAGGTTTGTGTTGGACCAGATTTTGCCGTTTTTGATATTACCGTTTATGTCAACAATACCTTTCAAATCCGTAATGTTATCAAGCTGTGTGGCATATTGTTTTGGTAATTTAACTTGCTTTTTAATTTCATTCACAGAACTTATATCAAAGTTTTTGAAATTAAATACCGCATCCGCAATGGTCATTGAGTTGTAAATATCAGACATTGTAAGAGTTAAATTGAACGGGTTGTTATTGAATAAACCTTTCAAATTGGAAGTTTTTAAAACTCCGTTCCGAATAGTGAAAGTTCCGCCGTTCAAACGAATTGGGGCGTTTGTATTCATATTCGGGATAAATTTTCCGTCAACTTTTACCTTGTCATAATCAAGCTGTCCGCCATCGGCAATTCCTTTATAAGACCCGACAAAAGAGGCATTTAGCATACCGATTTCTTTTTTGAATGGCATTTCTGTTGTTGGATATAACAAGTCGTTACAATCTTTAATTGCAAATTTTTGAGATTTTGCAATTAAATCAATTTGATTTTTTTCGCCTGTACCTTTTACGTAAATTTTTGAATTTCGAACAAATCCGTTGACATCATAATCAGAATTATATTTGTCAAAATTTACAACCCCATTTACATTTGTAAACGGTAAAAATGTATCCTGCATAACGGTTGTAGCATTGTGCAGAGTTACTGTACCTTTTGAAAATAAATCTTCGTTAAAGACTACTTCGTCAGCATTTTTAACTTTGCCATAAATATGCAAAAATACATCTGCAACACCTGTCGGGTGTGTGAAAGGTGCAATAGCTTTTTGAACATCAACCAAAATTGGAGATGTATTGATTGTTTTTACAAGTTTTTGGATATTTTGACCTTTTGCGGTAACATAAACATTCAAATCTCCAAGAACAACACAATTCCCTTTGATTTCTACAGGTTTTCCATTGATAAATGCCTTGTAAGAACGGAAATTAACTTTTGTGTCATCAAAAACAACTTCACCGGAACCGTTATTCAATACCAAGTTGTGAACATCATTGAATGATGCTGTTGCATTTCGGAAGGTAATTTTGCCCCAAATGTGCGGATCAACTTTTTTACCTGCTGAGTGCATATCAATATTTCCAACTCCGGCAATTTTCATCATTGGAACCGGTCCAAGTTGGAATTTCAAAATTTCATGCAAAGGATTTAAAACTTCTTCTGCCGGTGCTAAAACAACGGAATCAGTACTTTTGATGTTAAGTTCAGAGTATTTAGAACCATCAATTTTAACTTTTCCTTTAACTGTTACATTTTGTCCTACAGAGGTTGGCACAAAAACATCTAAATCCATCAACTGTTCATTGAAACCTAAGTCAATACTTGCATTTGCCGGAGCTCCACGCAAAGGTTTAATCAAATATGCGTTGCGGAGTTTTACGTTTCCTTTTACGTGCGGTCTATTTGCTTTGCCCTTGAAAGATACTTGACCTTCTCCATCGCCATAGAACACATACTTTTTCAACTTGTACAAATTGAAATCAGGTAACAATGTTTCAGACCCCGGAAGAATTGCAACCACATCTTCCAAACGGGTATTTTCAACTTTTGCCGTGATGTTTAAATTTGGAAACTTTTCTCCGATATTATAAATTTTTCCATCTACAAATGCGTGAATTTTATCAGATTGCAAGCTTGTATTTTCAAAATGGATTCCGTTTTCAATCGTTCTAAAATTCAATTTTGCGGTCAATTCTTTTGGATAAATTATAGATGAAGCCTTGTCCTTGCCTTCGATTGCAAGATTATTTGTTCTTAAGGTTGATTCAATTTTTTTATGACCGAATTTATCCGGAGTTGTTGACGCAGAATAATTTACTATCCCGCTCATCTTTTTAATTTTGCCCGAACTCAAGATATTCACGTAATCAGAAATTGAAGCCAAGTCAAAGTTGTCAATTCGTCCCATAATCATCAATTGATCTTCAGTGAAATGATTCAATGGAAAATCAAGAGAAATATCGCTCATAAAATCTGTTGATTTTTCCCCGACAGTAAAACTTCCTTCTGTTGCAAATTTTATGTGTTTATTCTGAACATATTTGCCGTGTTCTAAATATTTACCTTGGAGTTTTACTTGTTGATTGTTGAGCTTGTCGTTTAATGAAATATTATATTGACCTAAATTCCAATCAATTTTATCAAGAGTAAATTTGTTATCTTTTTTGAACTTGAAATCTAACGGGTATTGTCCAAGTAAGAATTTTGAATCTTTAGTTAGGACAAAATTAATATCCTCTTTGGTAGAAGAAACATTTGCAATTTCAATTTTCTTAAACAAAAGAGGGAATAGTTTAATTTTTAATTGCGGATTGTCTATAGAAAGAGCTTTTGTTCCATCCGAATTTAGGATAGAAATGTTATCACTTTTAATCCAAACAGACGGAAAACTCCCCATAGAAAGGTTGGGAGTTCCTATATCTACAATGAATCCTGAATTTTCAAAAACCTTTTGTTCTATAAAACTTTTATGAGATTTGATATTAACAATAGCAGGAATACCCCACGTATAAAACCCGCAGGTTACAGCCAAAATTCCCGTTAAAGTTAATACTTTCCATTTTCTCTTCATATTATAAGTATTATAGTATAATATGCCGTTTTAGTGCAATATAAAAACTCCTCCAAATCTAGTATTTTTCACACAAAAGTTCAAAATATGCTCTTGGGTGATGACAAGCCGGACAAGTTAACGGAGCTTCCATTCCGAAATGAATATATCCACATTTTCGGCATATCCATTCTTGTTTTCTATCTTTTTTGAATAGAGTTTCTTCTTGCAAGTTTTCTAATAATTCTTTGTAGCGATTTGCGTGGTGTTGTTCTGAAACTCTAACATGGCGGAAAGTGTTTGAAATATCTTCAAACCCCTCTTCTTTCGCCACTAATTCTCCATTATAATAAAGAACACTAAATTCTTCTTCTTCACCGGAAATTGCACTTTTCAGATTTTCTTCTGTTGTACCGAGTTCAAATGGGTAAAAAGCATCAACATGTGCATTGGGGTTGTTGCCAATATGTTTATAAAAAAGTTTAGCATGCTCCAGTTCGTTTTCTGCGGTAGCTAGAAATATTGCTGCAATTTGTTCATAGCCTTCTTTTTTAGCAACTTTTGAAAAATATGTATATCTGTTTCTTGCTTGAGCTTCCCCTGCAAAAGAATTTATCAAAATTTGTTCTGTTTTCGTACCTTTTAACTTTTTATCCATTATTAAAAACTCCTATTTTGTACAAAGACAAAATAAGTAATTATTAAAATTTCTACAATAGACAATGTGCCTAACCGAATAGAAGAACGAAAAAAGCTAACAATCAATACTTTTCGGGGATTATTAACGCAGGGCAAACGCAAATAATAAAACTATTATGATAGTTAGGAAAATTATGACTGATTTATTTGAATATACTAAAAAACTAGCCGAAAAAATTTCATACTATGATGCCATGGCGGATTTTACGGACGAAAGCCACTGGTACAATCCGTTTTATAACAAACCGGAAGTAACAGTAATTTGGGTGGAAGACATAAATTCAAATCAAAATTATTAATAAATACGTTCGCCTGTTTTGGCATCGAATTTGTACAAATCAGAACTATTTATAAATAGTTCTAATGTTTTGCCAATTTGAACATCTGAATCCAGTCTTGCAGAACATTTTTTGTCCCCAATGTTGAAATAGGCAATCTTTTCGCTGCCCAACATTTCAGATATTTCAACGTTAACAGTCAATTTTATATCGCCATTCGGTTTTGTAACTTTCTCAGGTCTAATTCCGTACAAAATATTTTCATCAAGTCCTAAATCTTTGCCATTGATAAAATTCATTTGCGGAGAGCCAACAAATCCGGCAACAAAAGTATTTTTCGGATTGTTATAAATTTCATCCGGAGTATCGACTTGTTGAATATCACCGTTATTCAAAACGACGATTCTATCTCCCATTGTCAATGCTTCTGTTTGGTCATGGGTTACATAAATAAAAGTTGTTTGAAGTTTTTCGTGAAGTTTTTTGATTTCTGAACGCATTTGTACACGCAATTTTGCATCCAAATTAGACAAAGGTTCATCCATCAAAAAGACTTTTGGATTTCTTACAATTGCACGCCCTAAAGCTACTCTCTGTCTTTGACCGCCTGACAATTGTTTGGGTTTTCGGTCTAAATATTCGCCAAGATTTAAAATTTCAGCAGCTTCTTGAACTTTTTTCTCAATAGTTGCCTTGTCAACTTTTCTCATCTTTAACCCGAATGCAATATTTTCTCTAACTGTCATATGAGGATAAAGTGCATAACTTTGGAAAACAAAGGCAATATCTCTATCTTTTGGCGGAACATTATTTACTTTTTTGTCGCCAATATAGATTTCACCAGAAGTAATATCTTCCAGCCCCGCAATCATACGCAAAAGGGTAGATTTCCCGCAACCTGATGAACCAACCAAGACAACAAATTCTTTATCCTTAATTTCAAGGTTCACATTGTTGATTACGGTTTTAGTATTGTCATAAGTTTTTCTAACATTTTTTAGAATTACGTTACTCATCTTAATCCTTTTCAGTCGGGATAATTATATCGTATCGAGTGCCTTTATTGGCTTCTGATTGGATATTGATAAACCCGTTAGCTCTCTTTGTCAAAATACTTGCACTACCCAAATTTAATGAACGTACAAAATTTTTCTTCCCTTTTTCTAATTGTGCATACGGATCACACAAATATTTCATTTCTTCTTCTGCAAAACCTGCTCCAGTATCTTTCACAGTTATTTGAACATGTGATTTTGAAATATTTTCGGCATTCAAACCGAAAGCAGAAGCTGTAATTTCATTAGGTCGAGAAATATTTACCAAAATAAATCCTGTTTCTGTCATAGAAACTGATGTTTCTAAAATGTTGCGAATAATTTTATTCACTGCTTTTAGGTCAGAATAAACTGTTCTTTTTTCTAGTCCATCGGCTTCAATTTCAAATGTGATTTTTTTATTTTGAAATTCTTTTTCAAAGTCAGATGCAATTTCTTTTGCTGTTTGAACAATGTCAAAATTTTGATACTCGGATTTGTACATTGAAGATTCAGCCTCTGTAAATTCCAATAATTTATCCATAAAATGGTACAAGTCGTTAGAATTTGAGTTGATAATTTTTATATACTTAGCTTGTTTTTCGGTCAAATCTCCGCCGATACCATCAATCAAGCCTTGTGAAAATCCTGTGATAGATGAAATTGGAGATTTTATATCCCCTTCAAGTTTAACAAGCATTGCATTTTTTTCGCCATTGAAGCGTGCAATTTTTTCTTCCGTAACAATCTCATCAGTAAGTTTTGTCAAATCACGAACAGTCAAACAGTAGCCATGTCCTTGTTTTGCCGCATTTAGTTCTATATGAAATTCTCTTGCCGGAATTGTTGCAACAGCAGCAACAGGTTTTTGACTTTTAATAGATAAATTAATCATATCCATTCCATCTTTGATATAATCATTCAATTTTGGAGGATTTAATTCATCTATAACGATTCCAAAACTTTCTTTTGCTTTTGAATTAACTCTTTCAATAATTCCGTCATAACTAACAAAAATAACAGAATCCGGCAATTCATTGATTGCTCTAAATGCTGTTAAAGACCACCATAACTCTTTTGCCAATTTTTCTAAGTTCATAATTTGCATTACATCCTTTTATAGTATATAATACATCATAACATGAAAAATTTTTGAAAATTACATGTAAATTTTTGTAATTTTTTGTTTACCAAAGTAGCAAAAAAAATTATTTAGGGGTTTTCTAAACAAAAACCAAAAACATGACGATAGAAAAAGAAAAATTTTCTGAAAGTAAGGTGATACTATGAGAGAAATCGACAACAAACTAAACAGCGTGAATTTCAAAGGTATTCAAAAGCCAGCTGTAGAAGAAGTTACAACTCCGGAAGTTGCTCCTGCTTCTAATGCTGAAACTAAGGAAATCAAAGATTTGGCTAATATGCCTGCTGCTGCTCTTGGCAAATCCCAAATAGCATCAGATTCTATTGAAAGTGATATGAAATTCTTGGAAAAAAATCCAAAATTAGCTCAAGAAATTAACAAAGCTATCGACAAATACGCTGAAACTCACGGCGAAGAAGATACTTTGAAAATGATTGAAAAAATGCACCAAGAATTTGTTGCAAAAAAATAAGACTAAACTACTTTAGTCGTTAGCGCTGGTTAAGAAATTAACCAGCCCTTGTAGTCCAAGTTTATAACTATCAATTTTGAACCCCGTTATCTGCCCCACGCAAACATCTGCAAACATCGATTTGTGGCGGAATTCTTCCCGCTTATAAATATTTGAAATATGAACTTCAACAGTCGGAATTTTAACAGAGGTTAAAGCATCACGAATTGCAATGCTTGTGTGAGTATATGCTCCTGCGTTTAGTACAATTCCATCATAATTTCCTAGGGCGTATTGGATTTTTTCGATAATTTCACCTTCAAAATTGCTTTGAAAGATTTCTAAATTTATACCCAATTCAAAAGAGTATTCATGCAATTCCATTTCTAAATCTTTATACGATTTAGAACCATACGCTTCCGGCTCTCTAACCCCTAGCATATTGATATTCGGACCATTAATTATTAATATATTCAAATTCTTTTCCATAGACTTATTATACCATAAAACTCTCAATTTGTAAATTTTTGTTAAATTTTTGACTCATGTAATAACCAAAATTTCATGCTTGACATATCATGCATGTACAAACTATCCCAAAATCTCCTCCCAAGATTATTGTTCAAGTCGCAATAAGTTGTGACTTTTTTTTTGCTCTTTTTCGGAAATTCGGTTAGTCATGGGTTGTCATTTTGGAAGAAACTTCTGCGAGGATTCTTGCCACATCGGCACCGCCGATAGATGCTTCCAAAATCAATGGTGCATAAATCAATGCTGTTTCACGGTAAGACATCGTATCAACATCAATGATGTTAAATTCTACAAAGTCTTCTCCAACATACATAAGTTTGCCGTATTCACCACCTGTTGCCCATCTTAGGAACAAGTATTGATTTTCATATTCTTTAAGCTTCTCTTGTAATTTCATTAAATACACCTAATACCCTTACAAATACAATAATAATAATTTTTAACTATATGTCAAAATTTTAAACGATAAAACTTTTTAATGAACCGTCTTGGTGATACAAACCACCGCCACAAACGGTTTCAACAACCTTTAAAACAACTTCCCGTGGGGCATCAACCTGATTTAGTGCAAATTCTTGACCGGTATGTTTAATCTTGAATACGCATTTTCTGCTTGAATCAGCCGGAACATACAATGATGCGATTTCGTTTTCTAAAAGTTTGACAATTTCTTCATCTCTATCTTTTGCATCTTTGATAATTTCGTTATAATTTCCTCTGATTGCCATTATACGGTTTGAAAAAATGTGTCTGCCATCTTCTCTAAACAAGGCTTGAGGCTTGTAATTACAACGGGTAGTAAAACTTATACTGTGCCAAAGGATATTAATCATTGCAACAGATTTTAGTGCATCTGTATCGACATAAATATTTTGAGTTGTAACACCACGAGATGAGAAAGATTGTTTCAAGTTGTTAGAAACCAATTCCAAACAATCAACCATACGAGCAAAAATCTCGTTGGTATTAACAGTTGCGTGCTGATAATCCAAAAATTGCTTGTACATATGAGAAGAAACAAGCTCTACACGTTCTTGAATAACAATATCCTTTTTAGTTGCTGTTTCTGAATTGTCAAAACTTTCAAAATTATTTAGCAATTTCTGTATCCTTTTTATACCATATTTTTAGAATAAACATGCTTTCTTGTAAAGATTATATATTTTTTCTTAAAAAAAAGAAATACTTATCCGGTCTTATTTACAAATATTATTATTTGAATCGGGCGTAGAAATCCGTAGGGCAAATAAGCCTTGTAGCAAAGATTTCAATCTATTGGAAATTATTTGTAATTGTATAAATATATTCCAAAGTTTTTGCAAAATAGTTCAAATCAGAATTCCCGTTAAGAACCAAGTCTGCTTCTGAGCGGAAAGGTTTTACATATTTTTCACCGGCATCTGTAATATAGTGCCAATGTTTTAGAGCATTATCTTCGCTTTGGTTTCTTTCTTCAGTTGCACGGCTCATGAAACGGCTTTTTCTCAATTCATTATCTGTTTCAACATAAATTTTAATATCAAAAGCATCTTTAACTTGTTCATACATTGTTGCAATCCCTTCAACAACGATAATTTTTTGAGAGCAAACGTCAATAGCTTTTGGCATTGAAACACCTGTACCATTTGGAAGGTACATTGGAGCTTTTATGTCTAAACCATTAGCCAAATCTTCTAAGTCAGATTTCAAAATATCAAGCTGAAAACTAGTCGGAGCATCTACGTCGTAACCGTTATCACGTAAGTTATCAAAAGAACCATATTTATTAATAAGAGCAGAAATATCGTTGAAATAATTATCTGTACTCAATACGGTTACCGGCATGTGAAATCTTTCGATTACGTTTTTTATTTCTCTGCAAATTGTTGATTTGCCTGATGCTGATTCTCCGGTAATACCAATCAACAAATGTTTTGTCGGTTTGTTTATCAATCTTCTACAAAATCTGTTGATAAAGTCAGCATTAATTAAATTAATAATTGGCACTTCTTGTTTTTTATCATACAAATAGATTTGTCTAAATTTAGTTTGCAGGTAAAACGCTAATAATTCTCGTCCAGATTTAGAATTAAAGTCGGGCTTTAAAATCTTATCTGTAGATTTCAATTCTTTTTCTATTAATAGTTGCATATTCATTTCCATAATTTTGGGATATGCATGTCATAATACATGAGAAAAACTTTTTTTGCTAGTGTTTGAAAAAAATTATAACAGAATGTTCACAATAGTTAATCAATGTTTTTTAAGAGGTCGTTTATATCAATTTGCAAAAACTTCGAAATGTCATATACGAGAAAGATTGAGGGTGTTTGCACTCCTCGTTCAATTAAACTGATTGTGCTTTCGCTAACGTCAATTTTTTCAGCAAGTTCTGCTTGCGTAACACCTTTTCTGTAGCGTTCGGCTTTGATGTTTCTTGCTAAAATTTTGTTTCTCTCATCTTTCATATTAGTAATTATAGTAACAACTTAAATTAAAATCAATTTGAGGGATGATCCGGATTATTTTAAACGGGTAACAAAATCTATTAAGTAACATTAAATTTGTATCTAAATATTGTGTTATATAAAAATTTTTCTTGTTGTATAATATTTAAGTAAAGAAATTTAAATATAAGGAGAGGGTTTATGGAAACACTAACCGCTACAGAAGGTTTAATTACCAAGGTTATCGGACCTGTAGTTGACGTAGAATTTCCTAGCGGAGATTTACCAAATATATACACGGCATTGAACATGTTTCAAGATGATGGGACTAAAGTTGTTGCGGAAGTCCAACAAATGCTTGGTTCTAACAAAGTAAGAACAGTTGCAATGTCTTCAACTGACGGTTTGAGAAGAGGAATGAAGGTTATCAATACAAATGAACCTATCAAAATTCCTGTTGGTAACGCAATTTTAGGTAGAATACTTAATGTTGTTGGGGATGCAGTAGATAATGCAGGTCCAATTCAAACAGATACTTATTTACCTATTCACAGAGAATCACCAAAATTAGTTGACCAAAATACAGATATTGAAATCCTTGAAACAGGTATCAAAGCAATCGACCTTTTACAACCGTACCAAAAGGGTGGTAAAATTGGTTTGTTCGGTGGTGCCGGTGTTGGTAAAACAGTTTTGATTCAAGAATTGATTCACAATATCGCAATGGCTCACAACGGCGTTTCTGTTTTCGGTGGTGTTGGTGAAAGAACACGTGAAGGAAACGACCTTTGGAACGAATTTAAAGAAAGCGGAGTTTTAGATAAAGTTGGTCTGATATACGGTCAGATGAATGAGCCGCCAGGAGCCAGAATGAGAGTTGGTTTGTCAGCTCTTACTGCTGCTGAATATTTTAGAGATTATTCAAAACAAGATGTATTGTTATTCATTGATAACATTTTCAGATTTACTCAGGCAGGTTCAGAGGTATCAGCCTTGTTAGGTCGTATGCCATCTGCCGTTGGTTACCAGCCAACACTTGCTACTGAAATGGGTGAATTGCAAGAAAGAATTACATCTACGAAAGATGGTTCTATCACATCTGTTCAAGCAATTTATGTACCTGCCGATGACTTGACTGACCCGGCTCCGGCTACAACATTCTCTCACCTTGACGCTTCAACAGTATTGTCAAGAAATATCGCTTCGTTAGGTATTTATCCTGCTGTTGACCCATTGGAATCAAGTTCAAGAGCTTTAGATCCAAACATCGTTGGTGAAGAACATTACGAAACAACCAGAAAAGTCCTTGAAATTCTTCAAAAATACAAAGACTTGCAAGATATTATCGCAATCTTGGGTATGGATGAATTGTCAGAAGAAGATAAAGAAACAGTAAACAGAGCAAGAAAAATTCAAAAATTCTTATCTCAACCGTTCTTCGTAGCTGAACAATTCTCAGGTATTCCTGGTAAGTACGTAAAAGTTGCCGACACAATCAAAGGCTTCAAAGAAATCATTGAAGGTAAACACGATGATTTACCTGAACAAGCTTTCTACATGGTTGGTACTATTGAAGAAGCAGTTGAAAAAGCAAAGACTATCGCTGAGGAATAATTTATGAAATTAAAAATTATTACACAAGAACGAGTTGTTTTTGATGAAGAAGTCGATGAAATCTATTCTGTAGGAACAGATGGCGAGTTCGGTATCTTGAAAGGGCATATCCCAATGATGACAGCCCTTGCTATCGGAGTTACCAGAGCAAAACAAGGTAATGACTTCAAGACTTTTACTACAATGGGCGGAATTTTGCAGTTCAAAAATGAGGAATGCTTAATTCTTACAACATTGGCAGAAGCCGGAGAAGAAATTAACGAAGCAAGAGCAAGAGATGCACTTGAAAGAGCGAGAAGACGACTTCGTGAAGCGAATGCAAGACTTGATGCTAAAAGAGCAGAAGCAGCCATTGCAAGAGCTGAAGCGAGATTGAAAGCTAAATTATCTCAGTAATCAAAACATCAAGGAGATGAAATGAAAACAAGAGAAATTTTGTGTACAGTAGGAGCAGGCGTGGTAGTACTTGGGTTGTTGTTATTTACGCCAACGAGTTCAATCAATTGTTCAGGTAATATCTGTTCCATAAATCAAAAATTGGGTTTTGTTGGAATAAGTAAATCTGAAAAGATTTTTGATAGAACAAATATTGTTAAATATAATCTTCAAGATTTCAGGCATACAAATATAGCCCGCTATATTCATAGCAGCCATACGGATTACGTTCCGGTTCTTGAAATGAAAGATGGTTCTGCGGTGATTATACCATTTAGTTTTTGCCGAGAACCGTATAAGGCAGAAGAATTGGTTAGCAAAGTCAAAAGCGATAAAGATTTCTCAAAGAAAACAATGTTTGGCTTTTAAGAAATTTAAAAAAGACCTCTGATATTTTCAGAGGTCTTTTTGGTTAAAGTTTGGGGAATTTATTTAAGAGAAAGGGGGGTAAGTTTGGGGAAAATCTTTTATTATGCAACCGCACTCATTTGTTGTTGATATTGAGCGGGAGCGACTTGAGGTTGTTTAGCTGCTTCATCAGCCGCTTTTGCACGGTTGGATTCCGTACAACTATCAACTAAATAACCGATGCCAAAACCTGCAATTGCTAGTAATGGACAAGTTTTAAGTAATTGTTTATAGTCTTTTGAACCTCTGATTAAAGTATTTGCAATTGGAGCTAAGAAACCTAAAATTGCTCCTGATTTTTTACCAAGAGATGCTTTTTTGTAAGCATTTCCGCTTGGAGTATAAGCTACATTATCGTCTTGATCTGTTAAACAACCGTTCAAATCTGATTGACCTGTGAATTGTGTGGTTTGAAGATTTTGAGTTTGTGCTGTTTGTTGTTGAGGGTTCTCAATATTATATTGAGGTTGCATTGCTTGTTGTTGAGAGATCGGAAGAGCACACGTCTGAACTCCAGTCACACTTGAC
>CALAWF010000086.1 GCA_937894665.1 uncultured bacterium
TAGTAAAAGAACTCCCCAAGTATCTTAAGGGTTTTAGTAAGTTTTCTGATTGGGTATATGGTTCTAAAGATGAAAATGGTGATAATTTAACAACTATGCCATATTCAATATATAATATGAAGGGGGTTAAAGTATTACCAATGTGCGATAACGTTGGTATGAGAAATGATATTTCAGGTAAGTACATTTGGTTTGATGATGCTCCTAAAAGTGGGTTTAATGGACCAAGATTATGTGTTGATTTGAATGGAGATAAAAGACCAAATACTTTAGGGGTAGATATATTTTATTTTTTATTTACTACAGATGGTCATATTATTCCTGAGGGAACAGACCATCCAGATAATGATTATACAAGTAACGCATATGCTCATTATTCAACTACATTGAAGGCTTCTTCTGAATATTGTAACGGATCAGGATATACAGGAACTCTTGCTTGTGCATATTATGCCATTCATGACATTAGTCCGAAAGGCAACGGCACATATTGGAAAGATTTTATTGGTAAAAAGCAATATAAATAATTCTAAAATAATGTTGGTGTAGCGATGCTGAACTACATAACTGAACAAGTTTAGATAGAGATCCTGAAACGAGTTCAGAATGACGAATTAATTACATAAAGAACTTAGTGCCTCAGTGCCATAGTGCCTTAAAGCCTCTTGTTTTCAACTTATTAGCCTATAGACCATAATTATTTATTCACTTAAACCTGAATTGCAGAAGAAGTTTAGGATTTTTTCGTTATATCTGTTATCAACTGCACTGAATGGAAAAATTTCTCCACCAAATTCTTTTCTAACATGTGATAGTGCAGATTGGATTTTGTTTTTTGAAATGCAATCAACTTTGGTTACTACTGTTATAATTGGCAACTCATAAGCAAGCACCCATTCTCGCATTTGAAAATCGTTTTTCTGGATTTCGTGTCTTGCATCAACAAGTTGAATTAAATATTTTATTTGTTCTCGTTTTAGCAGATATTCTTCCAAATATTTTTGCCACTTATTTCTTGCTTCAATTGAAACCTTTGCATAACCATATCCTGGCAAGTCTGCAATCATAAATTCATCAGAAAAATTGAAGAAGTTTATCAATCTGGTTTTTCCTGGAACATTCGATGTTTTGGCAAGTTTTTTATTGTTTGCCAGTCCATTGATAAATGATGATTTTCCAACATTTGAACGTCCCAAAAGTGGAAATTCCGGCAATTGGTAATCCGGACATTGGCTTAATTTTTCAGCACTTATTAAAAATTTTGCATTCATAAAAGGTTTCATTTTGTAGCAGCCTTTTCTTTTTGTTCTCGTAATTTCTTTTTATACAAAACGGTTTGGAATAAATTACACATTTTGTCGTTATTAACTACTGTTAATTGGGTTTTATTATTGACAAAATCTATATGAAAAGAGGATTCTTGATTGAAAACATTTGCTTGAATATTCACGATTTGAAACAGCCCCTCAGTTAAAATACTAAGAGGCTCTTTCATAAATGTTTCAAATGTTTTTCTTATATCAAATTTTTTCATTACATTTTTTGTCTGAAAACTTGAATTCTTTGTTCAACTGCAGCTTTATCAGAAGCGTTAGGAGCAAGTGCTAAGTATTGAGTATAGTATTTAACAGCACCTTCGTAGTTGCCTTCTGCTTCGTATGCTTGAGCTTTCAACTTAGCAATTGATGGTGCATTGTGATAGAAGTCGATTGCTCTGTTACAGTATTCAATTGTAGAAGCGTAATTGCCTTCTTTGTATTGTCTAAGTGCGATTTCAAAGAATTCGTTTGATTTCATTTCGCATAAGTCAATATAGTGAATACCGTTTTCTGCAATTCTGTTATCAGGATCAGACATCAACGCTTTTTGAAGAGCTTTTCTTGCTGTTCTGAATTGTTTGTGTTGAACAAGAATTTCTGCTAAGTATAATTCATCATCAACACTTGTTGCAAAGTTAATTGCATTTTCAAATGTATAAACTGCATCTCTTTCACGACCAAGTGATAAATATGCTTCACCTTTGATTACTGTATCCATCAAGCTATTGCTTGCAGATTGGATGATGTAATTAAGATTGTCTTGTGTATATTCCATTTGGTGAGTAAGTTTGCCAAGTTTGATTTTTGCAAGGTGAAGTTTCAAATCATTTGGAGTTCTTTGAATTGCTTCATTTACATAATCATATGCAAGATATACATCTTTGTTTGTTGTGAATTTGTTACTATCTGCTGTATCTTTAGCCATTTCGTAGTAAGTATTTGCAAGACCTATAATTGCGTTGTTGTTATAAGTTGCATCTCCCAAAAGTCTTGAATAATATTCAAGTGCTTGAGGATACTTTTTAGTTTCTAATGACATATTTGCAACTCTATAAATTCCTTCTTTGTAGTTAGGATTTAAGATAATTGCAGTTTTCAATTCTTCCATAGCAAATTCGTGGTCTGATCTTCTTTCATATACACCAGCTAGATTGATGTATGGACGAGAGTTTTCAGGTTTTACATAAATTGCTTTTTTAAATGAATTGATTGCAGCAGGTTGGTTACCTTGTTTCAAATATAATTCACCTTGCAAGTTCCATCCTGGAGAAGAATTAGGGTTGATATGTAATGAGTGGTTCAACCATGTCAACGCTTTTGTATAATCTCCACGTCTGGATTCAACTTGTCCCATGTGATACATAGAAGTTGGGTTGTGTGAATTGTATTTGATTGATTGTAAATAGTATTTTTCAGCTTGGTCCAAATCACCTTCAAGCATTGCGATATTACCTAAGTTGTCATATGCAGGTGCAAATTGAGGATTGATTTTGATTGCTGTTTTGAATAAATCTTGAGCATCTTTTCTATTACCAAGTTTAAGAGTTGCAACACCCATTGCATTGTATGCTTGGTAATATGTACTGTCTAATTCAACAGCTTTTACAAATTCTTGAATTGCTGCATTAGACAAGTTTGAAATATTTTTGATGTATTCAACGTCTGAAGATGTTTCTCTCATCAAGTAAACTAACCCTTGTGCATAGTGAAAAGTAGGGTTATTAGGGTATTGTTTTATTAATCTGTCCAATTCTGCTTGAGTTGGAGCCAATTTCCATTGTTTTGCTTGCGAAATCAATTGCAATGCTTTTGCATCCAAATCATTAGGATTTTTAGATAAAATTTCTTTTAGACGTGCATCCGCATCTTCATAATTGTTATATTCAATCAATCTGCTTATATCTGTATAACTTTTAGATACTTGTGCTTTAATAGGTTGAGCAGCAAACGCATGAGGGGCACATAGAATGCAAGATGTTAAAATCATTGATGTGGTTAATAATTTTTTACAATTCATGTTTTTCCTAACCTTCTAGCTTAAAACTATTCTAAATCTAACAAAAATATTGTATAATAGTTAACGAAAAAAGGCAATAGGTTAAATAGATGGTATTAAACGCAAACTCTAAACAGGATTTAGAAGATTTTAAAACTTATATTTTGGTCGAGAAAAATTTTTCTGAACATACGGCAAAGGCTTATTATGCGGATATTTTGAGCTATTTAATATGGCTTGGAAGTGATGAATGCGAACAGGCAAATTTGTCAAAAATGAGAGAATATTTGCATTTTATGCAAAAATTTAATTACAAAAAAACAACTGTTGCGAGAAAGATTGCATCCCTCCGAACCTTCTATAAATACTTGCATAGAGAGAAAAAAGTTGAACTTAATCCTGCCGAAAACTTAATATCCCCCAAACGACCTAAATCTTTGCCAAAATTCCTCACAACGGATGAGGTAGAAGAGATATTGAGTAATATTAATATCGATACTCCTGCCGGTTACAGAAATAGGGCAATTTTAGAACTTTTATGGGCAAGCGGAATGCGTGTTTCAGAGTTAAGCGGTTTAAATTTTGGAAACCTAAACCTTGAGAATAATGAAATAACTGTATTTGGTAAAGGTGCAAAAGAGCGAATAATTTTGATTACTGATAGAGCAAAAAAATATTTGCAAGGGTATATTGATTTCGCAAGAACACTTGTTGCAAAAGATTATAACTTAGGTCCGATTACAGATACTACTCCGGTTTTTATTAACAAAACAGGTTATAGATTGCAGACTAGAATGATTCGTAATGTGATAAACGATATTGTTGAAAAAATTGAGCTTCCGAAAAAAGTTACTCCTCACATGTTTAGGCACAGTTTTGCAACTCATTTGATTGAGAATGGTGCAGATTTGAGGGTTGTACAAGAACTATTGGGACATGCAAGTATTTCTAATACTCAAATTTATACTCATATTTCTATGCAGCATATGAAAGAAGTTTACGATGAAACCCACCCTCGGGCTTAATATTGAGTAATTGTATTTTTCCTTATTTATCTCGTCCCATTTTTATTCCAGATAGAAGAAATTCAAGTTTTTCTAATTCTTGATTACTTTCTAGTGCTTTTATTGCAAGTTTAAAATAGTTGCCTTTGTCTTTCATTTTTATTAAATTTTCTATTTGTTTTAACAAAATTTCGGTTTCTTTTTCTTTATTGTCTTTGATGATTTTGTACGTTCCATTAGGATAATATTCAATGGTTCTGTAGTTTTGATTGTTGTTAAAATACTCAACAGTAATTGGCTGACCTGTTTTCTTCGCCATATTTATCATTTTGACATCGACATCTGTTTCAGAATTTATCTTTTCAACTTTTTGTTTTCTAAAATTGTTATTATCAATATAAATTACATTACCCTCGATTATGGCTTTATATGTATAACGACTTCCGGTTCCTGTTTCTTGGGTAAGTTCTTTTAATTCAAAGTTAAATAATTCTCTAGGAGAGATAGAAAGAGCAATACAAATATTCTCAAGAGTTGTGCTGTTAGGGAAATGTTCGCCCGTTTCAATTTTTGAAACTTGTCTTGGGTGAATACCAATCATTTCTGCTAAAGATTCTTGAGTTATTCCTTTTGATTTTCTAATTTCTTTTAAGTTTTTGCCAAATGCTTCTTTGAAACTAATCATACTTCCTCTTTATAGTATAAGGGATAACTAGTTATTAAATAATGACTTTTAACGCTCTTAATATTTCTTATTTGCGTATTTACTTAGTCGTTTTACACTCTATAATCATGTTTAATGAAACAAAATTACGTGTAGGATAATTATTTAGGAAGACTATTTATATGGATGAATCAAAAGAAGAAAGTTTAATAACCGGAACTCAATTACAAAATATGATTAAATTTTTAATGGTTTCTTTAAAAGAAGACAAAGCGGTAACTAAAAAAGATATTTCAGAATATTTGACCAAAATGTATGATGTATCTGAAAACTTAAACTCAAAACTCTCTAAAGAGTAGTGTTTTGCGGATTTTGCTTGCAAAAACATAGAAAAAATGCTATTCTAATCAGGTATATAGATTAAAAGAAAGATTTGAGTTATGAAATTTGATTCAGGTTTTATTCGTAGAATACTGTTGACTATAGAAGAGCATGAAGACTATGTTATGAGTTCAAGAGCTTTGCTAAAGCAATTAGGTATAAATTCTCGTGCGTTAGAGCGAAAATTTATGGGACATATTTTACTTTTAGCAGATGATAAATTGCTTGAATCAACTTCTGTAAAATATCCGTTTGGCTTTGTTTTTGGCGTCGATGGCGAATACAGTATTATTGATGTCGGTTACAGACTAACTGCTAGAGGTTATGAGTTGATTGATATTTTTAGAAATGAAGAAGTTTTTGAAAAAGTTAAAAATTATTCAATTGATAATGCTTTAGAAATCTCTCGACAATTACTTTTGAAAAAAGCAATTTCAAGAAGAAAATCTATTTTCGGTTAAAAAAGTTATATAAAAACGCTATATTGACAAAAAAATTTTGTCGTAATAATATTGAACCCAAGGAAAAAGGAAAAGGAAATTTATGAACTTTAATGCAATGATGATGCAAATGATGATGATGCAAAGCCTATCAAGAGGTGGTCATTGTCTTGCTCGAATGCGTTAGTTTTCAAGATAAGCAATTTTAAAGCCACCTCTTAGAGGTGGCTTTTTTAGTATTAAGTTTTTGATTTCATACAAAAGGGGAAATATAAAGTGATAAAAAGTATTGATAATATAAATTTAGACAGCAAATATTCTTTCAAATCTAATTTGAATAGCAATCCGAGTTTTGGGAATACTAATCTTTCAAAAGAAGCAAAGTATTTGAACAAGTTCATTAAGTCTCAAGAAAATCTTTCTACAACAAGATTTATCCAAGGAACAATGACAAATTGGCTTCCCAAGGCAATATTATCAAGAAGTTTGGTAGATTTTTCAGAATTTACATTTTTAGAATTTTTGGAATCCGGTATTTTTTATTTTGCAGCTCCTTTTCTAGGTGAAAAATTGTTCCGTAACGGTTTGTTTAAAAATATTCAGCCAAAAGAATTGAAAAATAATGTTTCCTCTAATTTGACAAAAAGTCTTGATGAAATCAAAAATTCTAAGTTAGATAAAAATTTACAAAAAAGATTGGTTTCAACAAAAGCTGGAATTGTGTTGGCATGTCTTGCGGTTCCGGCACTGGAATATGGTTTAGGATTTGCAAAGAATTTGTTTACCTTAAAAGTTTTTAAAATAAGTGATTTTAATAATGTTGCAAATTTGGACAAAAAGAAAAATGAAGATGCAGAATTGAGTAAAAAAGTCGAAACACATTCTAAAAAAGTTTTGGCAAAAACAGGAATTTTATCAGGTTTGGGTGTCGCTTCCGGTTTGTTGTTGGCATCTAAAGGGCATAAATCAAATATTGCTCAAAAGTTTTCTGAAATATTGTTAGAACCTGGGGTTGCAATCTCTAAACTACTTCACAAAGTGGGTGTAAAATCTAAAAATACAGATAACTTTTTGAAAGATTATTTGAAATTGGATTTTAATAATAACAATGGAAAATTAGCTCTAAGCAAAGGTCAGTTAGCTTTGACTTGCATTACCGGTTTATTTGGATATTCTAGTGCTGCAAAAGATAGAGGTAAACTGGATTTTTACGAAGTTTGGACAAGAGTTCCGCTAGTTGTGCTTTATACAATTTTTGGTTCATCAATTTTAGATGC
The DNA here is from genome assembly GCA_937894665.1 of uncultured bacterium. Taxonomy (GTDB): domain Bacteria; phylum Cyanobacteriota; class Vampirovibrionia; order Gastranaerophilales; family Gastranaerophilaceae; genus Zag111. The sequence goes on from CALAWF010000086.1 coordinate 7,082, forward strand.
AGGGTTTAAAAAAGTTTTGGCTAAAAAAGGAAAATTCCCTGAACTTATTAAAAAAGATGCACAAGGAAATATTGCTCCAATTCCGACAAGTAAAGACTTACCTGTAATTGCAGAAAAACTTTCAAAAGCAAATAAAACTTCGCTAAATTCTGAGTTAGAAAAATTAATCAAACAAAAATCAGTGATTACAGGAGTTCCATATTTGTTCAGTGTTGTTGCAATGGGATTTTTGTTGAGTGGTGTTTCTCGACTTTGGACACAATATCGCTACAATCAACAAGCAAAAAATAACCAAAATCCACAAAAACCACAAACAGATTTTATTAAAACCAGTCCTGTGTTTAAAGGAATAATTGATGGAAGATAAGGCAATAAGTGGATAAGTCTGTTATAAGGCAATAAGGAATAAGGAAATAGGGGAATAAGTTCGTTACAAATTCGTCATTCTTGTATGTGTTAAGTAATTCGTTGACAAAAAAGTTTTTAAAACCTAA
>CALAWF010000087.1 GCA_937894665.1 uncultured bacterium
CGTGTTGTTTCTCGTACTCGCAAGCAGATTCGCAAGCTTGCAATATCGCAAAGCTCTAGCAATTGCGGTGTGTTCTCCGCTTTCGGTTCATCCTGCAATCGAATCTGTACCCGCTCCAGCAGCGTCATGCTTACGCTCCAGTCGTGCCAGCAATCGTGCCAACAATGACGCCGTCCAGCCGCTCTGCAAACAATACAGCCCCCGTTAAAATCGTGGTCTCATAGTTTGCACGAGTATAATCTGCGGTGTGAGTAATGCCAACCAGTCCTGTTGCGTCTGTTGTAAAGCTAAATGCCTTGTTGATTTCCCCACCGGAGATTGCCGGATATGCCAGATTCAGGTTATCGGCAACGGTTGCATAGAATGTTCCTGCCGGAACACTGGAGTTAGACATGACTTTGACATCCAAGAAGGTCTGAAAATACGTCATGCCAAAAGCAGTCTGCGTGGTAATGTTGGTCTGCTCCCCAAGATATTTTGAAATATCCTGCGGATTTGCAATCACAATCACGCCATCGGTTGCATCGTTCTCAAAGAGTACCTGCAACTTTCCCCAAGCATCTGCTACGGCGGCTTGAAAGCCAGTGCCGGTTGCAGTGCCTGTACCGGTTGCCAAAAATGTCACCAAAGCGGAGCGAATGTTGCTCTGAATCTGTTTCAACAACTCATTGTCTGCCTGCGAAACCGCAAGGTCAAAGCCACTGCGTTGGATGGCTTCCAGCGTTACTGCCTTCCGGTACTTCTTGTAAGCCAGTTCATAGGTATTTGCCGGCTCTACTTCCACCTTGGACAGCGGAATCAAGTCGCCTTCTGCAACGTCTCCATTTGCCATGGTTACCTTGTTTTTGTATACTTTGATGATAGAACCGTTCGCCATTGCCGTGCGTCTGGTGATGCCCAGAAGCTCCTGCAATTTCTGAATGCCATCCACAAATCGATTGGTAAAATCAATCGACTGTGCCTTAGCAAAATCTGTGGTCAAATTGGTATTTGCTTGTACTGCCATAGTGAATTAACTCCTTTACTCAAATAAATTCATGTTGTCTCGAATCGCCTGTAACCGTTTCCCTTCATCGGGAATGGCGAAAATTTGTTCTTTCGTCATGCGTCCTGATGTTCCGGTCTTGGGTGGTTCGCCTTTGAGGCGTTCCTTGACGGCGTTTTCTACCGCTTCTGTAAACAGCGTTGCAAAGGCTTCCACCTGTGTTTTGGTGGTCTTTGCGTCCTCTGCAACCACAGCCGCTACTAGAGAATCCGGCAAATGAATGCCTTTTTCGGATAGCATTTCCCGTGCGGTTTTCTGCATTTGTGCCGCTTCCACCTGCTTTTGCAGGGCATGGAGCTGCTGCTTGTAGGAATCCCGCTCCGTTTCTGCTCGCTGCTGGTCGGTCATTTCTGATAGTTTCTTTGCTTCTGACTGCCGCTGCTCAAAGCCTTGGAACGCTTCCGCAATCATCTGCGAAACCGCTTCTGCGGTCAAAGTAGAAGGCTCCGTTGCCGGTTCTGTCGGCGTAACAGGCGTTTCGGTTGTTGTAACCTGTTCTGTACTGTCTGCCATTATGATTCACTCCTTTCAAATACCTTCCGCAACCCTTCCAGCGTTTGGACGGCTTCGGTTCTAGCCTGTTCTCTGCCATCATCATCCAGAAGAATCAAGCAGGGAAGGCGTTTCACATGGTGCTGCCGTGCCATGGCATTTCCGCCGTACACATCATCTGATCGGAAGGTGTACAACGGAATGCCGGTCTGGGCTGCATATTGCTCTGCCACCGGCTGCATTTGCTTGCAGGGCGGGCAGTAGTTCGCATGAAAAAAGAGAAGCTGCATAAGATTGCTCCTTTCTGTTTTCGGGTATGAAAAAAGCACCTGATTTGCTCAGATGCTGATTTGTTAGTGATAGTCGGGGCAGTGATTACTCTACAATGTGCCAATCCTCTGCCAGCATATCGGTCTGACTTGCAAGCCAGCCGATGCAGTATCGGTTATCTGCGGTTTTCATAACAACGCTGTCCGTAAACGGATAACTTCCGTCGCCAATTTCCTGCGTCAATAATTTGCCATCAGCAAGGTACAAGTACATTCCTTTACCGTTCCATCCGTTTCTGGCAACTTTCTTTCCGGCTTTCAGTGCTTCTAAAGCCTCGCCAAACGTCAAACTATTTTTTGTTTCTGTCATCATAATTCCTCCTCAGGGCATGAAAAAAGCACCTCATTGAGATGCTTTTCATATTTTTGGTTTTAGCGGGCAAGATTAACATGGTTGAATCTCAACATCTGCATATATTTCAGACAAAGATTTTCCGTCTATAAATGGGAATGTGAAAACTTCATCTTCTGTACTTAGATCATAATTATCAGTTC
>CALAWF010000088.1 GCA_937894665.1 uncultured bacterium
GATTAGGCTATAAACCAGCAGAAGAAGATAAAGAAACTTACCATTGGCAAATGCCAGGATTTATTGCTAGAGAAGGACAACATATCCAGAGTCCAGAAAATTACAATACAATTACGGCAAAATATCTTGTTTATAAACACAAAAAAGATCCAATGCTAATTGCTGTTTCTCCGGCAACTCCGGCAGCAACAGGTCTAACTCAGGATATGAGAGAAAAACTTGGGAAAAATTATGTTGATGTTGGCATAGCAGAACAAGATGCAGTAGGATTTGTTTCAGGACTTGCTGCAAATGGAGCTAAACCGGTATTAGAAGTTATGAGTTCATTCATTCAAAGAAGTTATGACCAACTATCACAAGACTTGGCTATTAATAATTCTCCTGCAACAATTCTTGTATTTGGTGGAGGAATTTCAAGTGCAGACGTAACTCACCTTCAAATCTTTGATATTCCTTTAATAAGCAATATACCTAATATAGTTTACCTTGCACCAACAAACAAAGAAGAATATATTAAAATGCTTGATTGGTCAGTAAACCAAAAAGAACATCCGGTAGCTATCAGGGTCCCAACAGGAAAAGTTATTTCAACCGGAAAACCGGATAAAACAAATTATTCAAATTTGAATAAATTTAAAGTACAAATTTCCGGAGAAAAAGTTGCGATTATCGGAGTTGGAAACTTTTATCATCTTGGAAAAGAAGTTCAACAAAAATTGAAAGAGGAAACAGGCATCAATGCAACTCTTATAAATCCGGTATATTTAACCGGTGTAGATGAAAAAGTTTTAAATGACTTAAAGAAAAATCATACACTTGTAATCACATTAGAAGACGGATGTTTGGATGGAGGATATGGAGAAAAAATCTCCAGATTTTATTCAAATAGTGATATGAAAGTTCTAAACTTTGGGGCGAAAAAAGAATTCACTGACAGAACGCCACTAAAAGAACTCCAACAACGTTACCACCTAACACCGGAATTAATTATTCAAGATATTAAAAACAATTTGAAATAAACCAAATATTATGTAAAATAATAACGCCGCCTGTAACTCAGACGGCGTTATTTATTTCTATAAAACTAAAAAACTATTCAAACGTAAACAACTTATTTGGTTCAACATCCAGAGCTGAAATTAAACGGTGCAAAGTCTTGAATGTAATATTCCTTGAACCACATTCAATATCGCTAATATAATGAGCATCAATTCCCAATTTTTCAGCTAATTTCTCTTGTGTATAACCTCGCATCAGGCGGTAATATTTCAATTTATTTCCAAATTTTTGACAAAGTTCATTATATTCCATTTCTTAATCATATAGGATTATATTATTCATTAAATAGTATTGCAAAATACATAATTGTATATTATGATATACAATATGAAAAAGTATTCTTATTAATATTTTACTTTATATTAAATGGGTGTGCCAGTTATAGCACCACCCATTTAATTAGAATAAATTTTGCTTAACAAGCTAAACAGAACTAATCACTTTCAGCAACAACAGTTGGAATCAATTCTCCGTAGCTGTTTACGCATCCATTAGTTTCTTCAACAATGTATCTTAAACCTTCTTTACCTTCGATTGCTTTTTCTGCACAATCCATTGCATCGTCGTAATCTTTAAATTCTCCAACTAAATTTTTTGACATTTCTGATTTGTCTTTTGCAGTATAAACTTGAAACATACCATATCTCCTTTTTCTTAAATTCTATCACATAAAAACTATACAATTATCATTTCAAATCTTCAATATCCAAATGAATATTTTTTGTCGCAATTTCAATTGCATCATTTTCATTCATAAGTACAGAGTCTTTTCCAATCTGCGAAACAATTTCCAATGATTGAACTTGAGAATAAACTTTTTCATTTGGAATAACAAGAATTAACTTAATTTTTTGAGCTTTTAATCGTACAATAATATCTTCAAGAGCAAAAATTGCAGACATATCGAGTTCCGTATTAGAGCTGTAATTCAATATTATATATTTTGTTTCAAGCATTTCGTCAAAATGAGAAACAATTTGCGTAATTGAACCAAAGAAAAACTGCCCGTCAATATGTAAAATTCTTATTTGATAATGAGATTCTTTTTCAACCCTTTCCTCGTAAGGGGTATAAGCAAGATGATTGTAATGCGTTACTTTAACATTAGTATCATCCGCAATTCTTTTAGCATAAAGCAATGAGGCTAAAATTATTCCAATCCCGAGAGCAAAAATTAAATTATAAAAGACTGTTAACAAAAGTACTGAAATCAAAACATATAAATCATCTTTTGGTGCGTATTTCAAAACTTTTAAAACTTTTAAATCAAGAATATCGTAACCGATTTTTATCAAGATTGCGGCAAGAACACTAATTGGAATTTGAGAAATAAACCCTGTCAATTTGAACAATACACCGCCCAAAATTAAAGCAGATAAAATTGCACAAAGTCTGGTTTTACCGCCGATTTTCACGGCAGCAACACTTCTCATTGTCGCAGCAGAACCCATCATTGAACCTGTCATTGCACAGAACAAATTTCCAAAACCTTGAGCCATAACCAATCTTTTTGAATTGTGTTTGACCTTTGTCAATGAATCCATAATTATCCCAGTCAGCAAACTTTCACTTGTTGCAATAAATGCCAGTGTTAAAGCAATAGGAATATTTTTAGTTAGCATTTCAATTGAAAAATCAGGCATATATAAATGCGGAAGAGAAAAACTTAATGCAGAAATCTTTTCCACATTGAACCCAAAATAATAAGAAACACCTGTCATTATAACAAGAGCCAATAATTGAGCCGGAACGAATTTTGTAATAACTTTCGGTGTAAAAAACAATATTATCAATGTTCCGATACCCAAAGCCAATGCGTGAAGATTTATATGCGAAAATACAGTTGGATAAGCCATCAAGGTTTTAATTGTAGAAGATTGAGCAACACCGCCAACAAGTGGAGCTATTTGTAAAATTATAATTATTAATCCAATACCCGTTAGAAAACCTGAAATTACAGGATAGGGAACGTATTTAATCATTCTTGGCACAGGTGTTAAAGAAATTATCATCTGGAAAACAGAAGCCAAAAGCAGGATTGAAACAATAGATGTAACATTTCCGCCGCACAATGCGACAACTGTTGCTGTAATAATTGCAACAGGACCGGTAGGACCGGATACAAACGGCAAGTTTCCACCCAAAATTCCGGCAAATAAAGATAATATTATTGCACCCCAAATACCGGCAGAAGCCCCCATGCCTGATGCAACCCCAAATGCTAACGCTTGAGGAAACGCAATAATTGATGCAATAATCGCACCGAAAATATCCCCCTTAAAATTATCTAAAAACTTCAATCTTCTTATCTTTTCCAATTTCTATTCCTCGCTAATTTTATTGAAAAATTTTACCATAAAAATCGAAATGAGGATTGATAATTCAATCCTCATCATACTTTAACAATTTTATTAAACTCTATATTAGCCGTAAATACTTGCCAATTTGCAAGTAATTGACTTAAAGAATGGAAGTTTCTCTGTTAATTGAACCCCTACAATCGGGAAAGTTACGACAGCTTCATCCGGATTTTCTACAATTTCAAACTCATCAACAGTTGGAATTGCTTCAATATCAATATCTTGTTCAACAACTACAGGAGATTCTGCCTCTTCTTGCTTTACATATGCAGAAATTTTATTATCTAACAATTCGTCTTCATTCTTTGGTCGAACTTGAAACAAATCGCTAAATTTTGTTGCTTTTGTTCTTATATCCATATTTTTTTTAGTTGTAATATTTTTTCTAACAGTCTGTGCTAACATAGATTTCCCTCTTCCTACCTTAACCAGTATAGCTATTTCAACCCATTTTGACATACTCTGTTTGATTGAGTTTTTATCTTGTTTGTAAACAAATGTTAAATTAGTATATACAGAAAATATACTCAAGGGCAATTCAATATTTCAAAAATACTTTATTAAAGCATAGGGGATTTTACAAAAAGAAAAAGGAAAAATTGGAGGATTTTAAGATGACAAGACCAGTATCAGGCGTAATTTTGGCTGAAAGAATGGCTAATGGAACTTTAACACCAGAAGAAAGAAATGCAATTAACACACAAAGAAAAAAATCAAAAGATGCAGCAAGTGTATTCGCTAAGAAAAAAGAAAAGAATTTACAAAAAGGACAAGAATTTGCTCGTGGATATGCAATTGAAGAACAAAAAGAAAGACGTGTAAATGCAGGTCTTCCTGAATATGATGTACAACAATCAACTACAACAGCTTCTAATCCTGTAAAAGGAAGCAAAGGCAGAAGAAAAACTCACGGTAAAACTGCAGCACAAATCAAACAAGAAGCTGAAGGTTCTAAAAAATTAGGCGAAATGAGAAAAGCAAGTGCAGCTAAAGCCAAAGCCGCAAAAGCAGTACATAATGCAGAAACAAATCCGGCTGCAAATCCTAAAAAGGTTCATAAACAATTAAAACAAGCCGAAAAACTAAGCCCAGGCTCAACTGCAGGTATCAATGAAAAAGAATTAATTGAAACTTTAGAAAAGAATAAAGCCGCAGCATCTGCACCGAAAGAATTTGCAACTAAAAAGACTGGTGCAGGAGTAGGAACAGTTTCAGTTAAAGCCGAAAAAGCCGCAGGTGAAGCAGCTGAAGCTGTAGTTGAAAGTGCTAGTAAAGCATCTACAGGCAAAGCTGTCGCAGAAGGTGCTGAAGTTGCTGCCGAAACAGCAGTAAAATCAGGTTCTAAATTTACAAAATACTTGAAAAAAGCAGGTAAATGGGGTGCTATTGCATTAGCTATTGGCGGTCTTATTTACGGCGGTTATAAATTACTCTGCGGTAAAAAAGATGATAAAGCGGAACAAACACCTCAAACTCCTAATCCAGCAGCACCAACTAAACCGGAAGACAAAACAAATCCTGCAAAACCTGCAGACCCGGCAACACCGGCAAATCCAGCTCCAGGAACAGAAAATACAGGTAAAACAAACCCTGATGAAAAAACAAAAGTAACTCCGGCTCCAGTTAATGATTCTGACCACGCAGATAAAGCAGACAAGACAGACAAATCAGATAAAACTGATAAATCAGACAAAGTTGAGGACAAAACTCACAAAACATTACCAAAAGATTACACAGTTAAAAAAGGTGATAATGTTTGGAATATCGCTAAACGCAGATTACAAGAAATGAACGGTAAAAAACCAACAGATAAAGAAATTATGAACTATACTAAAAAATTGTTGGAAGAAAACCAATTAGAATATGAAGCAGACGGATATACAGTAATTATCCACTCAGGCGACAAAATCAAATACGCAGCTTAAAAATCCCCCTTTTAATATAAATTAAATTCATCCCTCGTCCAAACGGCGAGGGATTTTTTTAGGGTTATTAAAGTTTACATAACTTTATATTTCGAGGTTTTGTGAAATTTTGGGTTCTCAAATGTTTTTATATAGAAGTGAAGTTATAAGAGGAGATACAAAATGCCAGAGATTGATTTTTGCTTATTTGATTTGAGTAAGATTTTCATATTATTCCCGAAAGAAAATAGAGAATTGCGAGAAAAAGTTTTAGAATATGAAAAGAAAGCCCAAGCCGATATGGAAGAAAACCGCTGGAAATTATTCAACGAATTTGGTTATGGTTGCTAATAACACGTAGTGCTTCGGGGTTTCGCACACGAAGTACTTATACAATTTTCGTTGAGGGATTTAACAGTTGAATTAGTATGATTATTTAACAAATTTACCCGAAGAATCTCTGACCAAACGCTATAGTTTGATTAGTAAAATGTAGGTCGGCTTTACTAAGCCGACACAAAAAAATAAGCTGGATTGCTTCGCCTTCGCTCGCAATGACAGAATTTGAAAAAGACTTTAC
>CALAWF010000089.1 GCA_937894665.1 uncultured bacterium
AAGGAAAAAGGAAATAGTGGAATAAGTTCGTTACGTCATTAATTCGTCATTCTGAAGGATAAACTGTAGTGTATGTAATATTATTTTTTCAAATTTTCCCGAAGAATCTCTGACCGAACGTAAGGTATTATATCTACACTGTCATTCCGAATTTATTTCGGAATTTCTATTTAAACACATTTGGCTAGTATGTAGGTTAGGTTGGTGTGATTACATCAACATTTGGCTTTTTCTTTTTTATCGAAATAAAAAAGAAAAAGTGTACATTATATTAATATTCCATTTTCCAACCGGCATTGATAACTGCATTTAAACATCCGGCAGCTCTGGCATTTAACTGTGGTGTTCCGTCTAAAGCTGCATCACACACTTCTTTATTTGCTACTACTGTTGGATTTGGGCTATTTGAACCAAAATCACTTAAAGAACCGTCAGATTTAATGTCGATTGCAAACAAATCTCTGCCAACCATGTTTGGAGATGCTGTACCATTTACGTCAACTAACAAGTGAACCATTTTATTAGCTGCATCCCATTTCCCGCAAATTGCGGCACCATTTGTATTCTGGATACAATATTCTGTATCAATAGCAGGAGCGGAATTAGAAGATATTGTTACATAACTTCCTGCACCTGTTCCGGCGATACATCTTTTTACTCTATCATTTGTTGCACAATTTCTTTTAGATACTTTGAAGTAGTTGTTTAATAAAACCCCAACCCCTTTTTCACAAACACCATTATTTGCATTGCTGCAAGAACTTGCATTGGCAATTGTTGATTCATAGAAATTATCCACGTGTTGGTCATTCATCATCGCTTGAACGCTATCAGCAATTTGCGCATAGGCTTTTTGAAGTTGTGCTGTATATAATCTGCTTTTGTAGTTTTTCATAACCCCAGGAACAGTCAAAACTGCAACAACTCCGACAATTCCTAAAGTAATCAAAACTTCTGCTAGAGTAAAACCTTTTTTCATATATTTCCTTTCAAAATTAATATTCCATAACCCAATTATCTTTCATTATACGAGTCAAACAACCTTTTCCTCCCGTATCAGCTGCTGGATTTGCAATGTCAGGACGGCATTGGAACCAAGTAGATTGTCCTGTTACTTCATTGGTATCAGCATCAATTTGAAGTCTAAACATATCACGTCCACCGATATTTGGTCCTGCGGTAGAGTTTACATCTACTGTAACATAGCATCTGTGTTTTGGGGCTACATTACTTGACGTACAGTAAAATGCAAGAGCTTCACCACCTTTTAACGTTACCTTGGCAGAAGATTCCTCCATTCCTGTTGTAGTCCAACTTTGTTCGGTATCAGTGTCTGTTAATGAACGATATGTAGAGTTGAATTTCCCTGTAATAGAAGTATCAGCTTGTTTTACAACCTTGAAGTATGTATTTAAAAATTCTCCTTGTTTTGTAGTGCTAGGTGTGCTTGTAAAATAAGGTGTTTGGCTAAAAGCAGTTACATTATAATCGCCACAAGCCTCTTCAATTGAGCTGTAAATCATTTCATATACTTTTTTAAGTTGTGTTGTATATAATTTCTTATGATAATCTTTTAAAAATCCAGGAACAACAAGTGCGGCAATAACTCCTATAACGGTCATTGCAACAAGCAATTCACTAATAGTAAGACCTTTTCTCATACTCTTATAAATATCCTGTTTTAGCTGCAAACTTATAAATCAATTATACAACTTTTTCTACTTGTTTTCAAGCCTGAACGGCAATAAAAAACAAGGATAAGCAAATGCTTACCCCCGTTTAAAGTGTTTAATTTGAATTACTTTTCAAATTATGCTTGTGCTTCTTTGATTACTGCTTCTAAGGCTTCAAGAGCATCTGCTGGAAGTTTGTCGATACCAGCTTTTTCTGTTTCTCTTGATTTTACGAAGTTGATTCTATCGTTCATACGAGCGATAAATTGTTCTGCGTATTCTTTGTTCGCAAATGAAGCATCAAATCCTTCAACATCCATAATTTCAATATCAGAGAATTTTTCCCATTTATGGAATTTAGCTGTACCTTCAACAATTGATTCAATGATACCCAAAGTATGTTTAGGTTGAACTTTAGTACCCATGAATTCACCAGTGTTCAAGATATAGCAATCAACACCTTCTGCAATCAATTCTTTGAATCTTTCGTAATCCATTGCGAGAGGGTAAACTCTGAATGGGTTAGCATAAGGTTCAACAACTAATGCGTTAGGGTCAACACCAGCTGCAAGTCTTTCTGCTGAAGAACGTTTTGTTGCAAGAGTTGCACCCATTGCAGAACCTAATGAAGCTCCTGACAATTTTAATACAGGTGGAATTGTTGGATCTTTCATCAACCAGAAAATAGCGTTGATTGGTTCGTTGATTCTGTCAACTCTGTTTGGCGACCAAAGTCTTGATTTAACAGCACGGCCGTTTCCGTTTCTAATATCTTCTGTTACAGAAACAACTTTACCATCTGCAAGAGCGATTGCACCTGCGTTTTGTTGAGTCAAAATGAATTTGTTATCTTCACAACCGATTGGGTAATCTGCTGTTTTATCGAAGTATGCAGGTTCAAGAGCAATTGTATATTTGTCTTTCATATTGATAACGAATGCGTCATCATGAAGTACTGTAATATTGTATTTGTTATTGTGTTTTGCGTGAGTAATTGTTGATTTACCTGAACCAGATAGACCAAATACTGCAACTTGGAAAGATTTTCCGCCATCAAGGTTATAACGTTTCATACCACCGTGGCATGATGCGAAACCGTTACGAGCTGCACAACCCCAAGCAAGAGTTAATGTACCTTTTTTGTGTTCACCAAAGTATCTCATACCCAAGATACATGCACAGTTATGTTCTGGGTCAAAGAAAGTTAAACCATAAGGGAAGTCTGGGTGAGACCAATCCGGGTCAGAAAATACGAAAATATCGCCTTCTGCATATGGTTTAGAATCAGCATACATATTTGCATATGCTTCGTTGATGTATTGGAAGTTTAACATCCAAGAATACATAATGTTTTCAAAGCCTTCCGGAATTAATAAGTGAGCTTTTACCATGTAATCTTTATCTAAACCTACAACAACTTCTGTTTTATACATTAATTTATCACGTGTTTTATAAATAGCTTCACGAATAATTGGTAATAAGTATTTCAAATCGCAATTTGGTTCTCCAACGATTTTTCTGGCTGCTGCACAACGTCCAACAACAGAACCATCATTGAATAATAATTGGTTAGCACCTTGTGGCAAACCTAATTTCTCCGGTTTATATACAGGCATTCCAGTTAATTCAACTGTTCCTGGAGATGTTTTTGCTAGTTTGTATGCTTCTGATACAGTTTTGATTTCTTCAACATTGTTGCCGAAGAATGGAGCTGTAATAGTCGCACGTGCTGCTGACATCATTTGTTTCAATTCTTCTGAATTGGTAAAAAATTCTTTTGTAGTCATAATTTACTCCCTTTCTACTACCAAATATAAAGTGTACAGAATACGCTAAAACCATTTATTGTCCTTATTCTACTATAAATTTTAAAACTATACAAGCAATTTAGTAAAAATTTTTTTTAGAGTTTGGTTTAAATTTTATTTGTTGTGTAACAAATTGCTTAAATGGAGAGCTTGACCTATAATTTTATTATGAAAAAGTTCGACTTTTTTAATCAGTATAGAGATCCGGTTATTGTGATTAGGGACTATGAGGAGGTTGTTTTTAAAAACAACACTTTTTGTCGTGTTTTCACTCAATTTGGGGATATAAGAAAATTTGCCCATAAGATGAATTTTGATTTTTGCCCTATGGATAGTGAAAATGTTGATTTGTATTCTCCGATTTTTCAGGCAATTGTTTCAAAACAGAATTTCTTTGCCAGAGTTTCTTATACTTCTGCTTTAGGGAGAACGTCATATTATGATATGACGGCTGTAAAGCGTGGGCTTTATACAATTATATTTTTGGTTGATGTGAGTTCTGACGTCTTGCTTAAAGATAATCAAAAGGAAAGTGAATTATACAAAGATAAACTCCAAAAATTGCAGGAAGAAAATGATGAATTGCAAAAAATTCGTCAAAAAGCTCAATCTCAAGCCTTTAGAATTGCATTAATTAATAAAGTATCGAATATCATAAGAGCATCAATGGATATTTCTATGATTTTAAATTCTGCATTGAAGGAATTGGCAATAATGTTTGGGTGTTTTAGAACTTATTATGCCTCTGCTTGTGAAGGTGGTTTTTCGATAAAAGAAGTTTATGGTGAAAATCGTTATGAAAAAGATTTAAAAATTCTATTTGATGCACATGTAATGAGTAAATTAAATGCAGGGGATATTTCTATCAGTTATTCATTGTTGGAATATGTTGGGGCTGAACCTTTTAAACAGTCGGTTTTGAGAATTATTGTTCCTGTATATCATTTGAATAAAATGATTGGCGTTTTGGTTTTGCTAAGTTACCAAAAGCGTGAATTGAATGAGGAAATCGAAATCCTTGATGCTGTTTCTTCTCAGCTTGGTAACGCAATTATTAGAGCTGAACTTTATCAAAAAAACGCTAAAAACGTAAAAGATTTAAAAGTGGCATTGAATGAATTGAAAGAAACTCAATTGCAACTGATAAA
>CALAWF010000090.1 GCA_937894665.1 uncultured bacterium
CAGTAATTCGTCTTGTGCAGTTCTTGAAATTGGTTCATGATTTCCACATTTCAATTTTGATGGAGAAATTTCAAATTTATCTAAAATACCTTTCACAATGTCAACATGAACCTTTTCGCCGGCATGAGAAGCTGAACAAATTGCAATTTCTTCTTCGGTAAGTTCAAATTTTTCATCTAAACCATAATCAATAAGCAACGCTGCTTGTAAAGGTTTTGCACAAGAACGGAGATAAAACGGATAATCTTTATCTTCTCCAATTTTTTCTAAAACTCTGTCCTTATTTGCTCGTACAACGTAGCCAAAATGTTCTTGTTCAATTAAACCATCTCTGTTATAGATAACTAATTTTGAGGGTTCTGTATTTATTTTATTATTCATTGTCATTATTTTTCACCATTGTTAATAACTGATTTAATTTATTTTTCAACATTAAATTTTCTTTTTTCAAATCTTCTATTTGTTTTTCATATTTATCAGCAATTTTTGCATACTCTTGGTTAATCTTTGGAACTTCATTATGATCAAGAACAAAGCGTTTTTTAGCTTCTTCTTTCAATGATAAAATTCTGTCAAATTGCTTTTGAGAAATTAGCCCCAAATCAACAAGAAATTGCCCAAATTTTTTCGGAGTTTTTTCGTTCTTGAAATTTCCTACAGCATCATTTAATTGTTCTGTAGAAATTGTTCCATTGTTTACAAGATATTCTCCTGTCGAATATTTTCCCGCAAGCAATCCAGCAATATTTAAAATTCTTGAATCGTCAGGGATTTGCATATAACCTTCATCAACACAGAAGAGAAAATAATTTGCAATTTCTTCCATTGACATATACGTATTCAAAACTATATCGGAAATGCTTGAATCCGTATCTGCATAATTCAAAATGTTATAAATATTCGCATCAAAATTTGATTTTTTATAATCAAGTTCGCACTTTCCCTTATATGTTAATACAGGTTTATATGTTGCAAAAATGTATGCTATGTCATCCTCTTTATCAATATCCTCGGACAACTTCACGTAAATAATTTCTTTTACCCAATTAGGGAAATGTGATACTTTAGTTAAAAACTGTTCTAAAAAATTTCTTTGCAAAGCTCTTTTTCGCCTCTTCTACCAACCTGAATTTTAACATTAAAATTTATTTCTTCAATAGTGCAAAAGCTCTTTTTATCGTTTTATTCTATTTTATCTTCGTCTTTATCTTTATGATTTTGATTGTAATAATTTTTTAATTTTTTTACTCTCAAAATTTCTTTTAAATCTTCTGTAATTTTATCTTCTTCGTCTAAAACAGCTTTTCGTTTTTTAGCATTAAGAACATTTGCAACATTCATCATAGCAAGAGAATTTAATGTTGCTCGAAGTACGGCACTTTGGTCAGTATATTGAGAACTAGGAGCTGGTGGTTCTTCTTCCCCACCACGTTGAGAAAAATATTCACCGCCTTGTCCCATTTTATCATCTGAGAGTTTTGCTGCTGTTCCTGAAATATCCCCGCTCTTAAAATTGAAAGAGCCACCAATTCCAAAGAAACCCGCAGATCTGTTATCGACCATAGTTTCTCACCTTTTACCTTGTGTTACTTGAGTTTCCTCAAATATTCTTCGTGTTCATCTACACATTATAAAGTGCGTGATATGTTATTAACTCGTCTAAATGTATTATTTTGCTACTATGTAAACAAAATTTTACAATTTGAAATATTTTTACCTTCTTTTTAAACGGTTGTAAACTACTACCATTATAACACATTATATTGAAAATTACAAGGAAACATGATATAATGGTTAGTATAACAGCGTTTAGTAATTGAGGATTTTTGAGGATGAAAAGATTAAATAAAGCATTCACTTTGACGGAACTTTTAGTTGCTCTTGGTGTAATTGGTGTTCTTTGTGCAATTTTGTTGCCAATTATCTTTAACATTATGCCTAGCCAAAATACAATTATGGCAAAAAGAGCGTATTATATTGTTCAATCCGTTGTTTCGGATTTGATTAATGACGAAGCTTGTTATCCGGATTTGACCAATGCATCTAGTTCCGAACAAAGAAAAGGATTTGATGATGGTTATGGTTATCCGAACTGTGATAAATGGGGCGGAACAGAAAATACCGAAACAACTAATCACGACAATGCAGAGCCAAATGCAAATTTAAAATTTGCTACTCTTTTTACTGATAAATTAGATTTAAGCGGTTCTGTATCTCCTAGTGCGACAGGAACAACTTTTACAACCAAAGATGGTATCCAATGGGCAATTCACAATATGGGATATGGAACAAAAAATAACAAAAATGTAAGTGCTATAATTACAGTTGATGTAAACGGTAAAAATTCCCCAAATTGCGACCAAGCTGCAGGTAATGGTGGAACATCATATTCAAGCTACATAAGCGGATATGAGTCTTGTAATGGACGAGTAAAAGGTTTTGACAGATTCTCAATGGCTGTTTATGCAGATGGCAGAATTACTATTTATTCTCCGGATGTTTGGGCAATAAATGCTGTTCAAGTTGATAGAAATATTACAGGAGACGGAACTCAAAACAGTAACGATGACAAATTATAATAGAATTTAAAGTAGCCGGATAATCGCACTTGAAATTATTTCGAGTGAGGAAAGTCCGTGCATCCAAGAACAGGCCGCCGGAGAAACTCCGGGCGATGTGAATCGGCGGATAGTGCCACAGAAAAGATGACTGCCGATGGATAGAACTTCTATCACAGGCGATGGTGCAACGGTGAGTTAAGAGCTTCACCAGCAATATCGGAAGGTATTGGCTAGGTAAACCCCGGTCGGATGCAAGATTGAGTCGAAGGCTAAGGTTGTTCGCCATCTTCGGAAAAAATCGCTAGAGATTAGGAGCAATCCTAATACCAGACAGATGATTATCTAAAACAGAACACGGCTTACGGGCTGCTTTATTTATTAACAACCGATCTTGAATAAGGTCGGTTGTTTGTATTAATTTTTTTAAAATTATTTATACTGTTTTTTGCCAATAAAATCTTTCCAATATGTGCCGTTGCCTTTCGGGCTAATGTCATGAATTGCATAATATGCACAGGCTAATGAATTTGTATTAGTTGACCCCTTACAATAATCCGCACTAGCTTTAACAGTTCCACCACTAGCAAGAGAATTGGTATAGTTATTATCTGGATGATCAGCACCTTCTGGTATTATATGTCCATCTGTAGTGAATTGAAAATAAAATATATCTACCCCAATTTTGTTAGGCTTTTTATCCCCATTTAAGTCTATACATAATCTTGGTCCATTAAATCCAGCTTGAGGTCTATCGTCAAATAAAATGTATTTTCCGGCAATATCGTTTCTAAAACCAGATGTATCACAAGCAAATGCAGCTGCTTTGCCACCATTTATTGTATATATTGTGTATGGAGAACTTGACATTGGAGCGGGATAACTCCAATCGGAAAATTTGGACACCCCTTTAAGATATTTCGGAAGTTCGCCTATCATCGTATTTACCCCATTTTCAGATGAATAATCAGGAATAG
>CALAWF010000091.1 GCA_937894665.1 uncultured bacterium
GATCTCTTCCTCCACCTTGCCTTCCAATTCGGCGTACTCCCGCAGAGCATCTTCCGTGTCGGCAAGGGCGGTTTTCAATTTTGCGGCATTTTTTCCTGTCTGCGAATTGTGCGCCTCATCAACAATAATTGCAAAACGCCTGTCGGTGGTATCGTCAATTTCATTGTAGATATACGGAAATTTCTGAATTGTTGTTATAATGATTTTCTTGCCGTTGTTTATAGCCGCTTTTAAATCGGCTGAATGTTTGTCATCATCAATTTTTTCGACAACGCCTTTGGTATGGTCGAATCCGTAAATTGTGTTCTGTGTCTGTCGGTCAAGCACGGTACGGTCGTTGACAACTATAACAGATGTGAATATAGGTTTATTGTCCTTATCGTGCAGTTCGGTAAGCTGATAGGCAAGCCAAGCAATGGAATTGCTTTTGCCGGAGCCGGCGGAGTGCTGAATAAGGTAATTATGCCCTGAACCGTTGTCCTTAACATCTGCGACCAGCTTTGATACAACATCTAACTGATGAAAGCGCGGAAATATCAGTTTAACCGATTTCTTTTTGACTTCTTTACCGTTTGAGTAGACAATTTTTTCTTCTTCAACTCTCTGCAAAAACCTTTGAAGTATGTTTAAAAGACTGTCCTTTGTCAAAACTTTTTCCCAAAGGTAGCTTGTGGCGTACCCGTTTTTGTTTTCGGGGTTTCCCTTGCCGCCGACATTGCCGGCACCGTTTGAGCCTTGATTAAACGGCAGAAAGAATGTTTTTTCTCCGTCGAGCTTTGTTGTCATTGCAACTTCGTATAAATCAACGGCAAAATATACAAGAAAACGGTTGTCAAAGCGAAAACAAAACTCTTTCGGGTTTCTGTCCGTCATAAATTGCTTTTTTGCATTTGCAACGCTTTGCCCCGTTAGTTGGTCTTTCAGCTCCAAAGCAACAACAGGTATTCCGTTTACGGACAGCACCATATCAATAGAATTTTCATTTTCGGTTGAATATTTAAACTGCCTTGTGCAGGTTACAATGTTTGAATTGTAATCGGCAAGCACGGAATCGTTGAGCGTTGTATTTTCTTTGAAAGATACAATTTTTATTTTTGCGCCCCTGTCCTCAAATCCGTGCTTTAAAACATAGGTCAGTCCGAACGTGTCAACACATTCCTGAAAACGCTTGTATAGCCTTTTTTCGGCGTCTGCACCGTAATTTCTTTCGTACTTTTGCCACTCTTTCGGCTGCGTTGCCTTTATGTACTGTATCAGCTTCGGCAGGTCAATGGCGGTTTCTCGGTTATATGCCGATAAATCACCCTTTGTATATCCGCCGTAATTTAACATATAGCTTTCTATGTCCTGCTCAAAGCGTTTTTCTTTTATATTCATAGGTTATATCCTTTCTATGATTTTCTATTCCATTTTAAATCATATAACTTATTTATATTCACTCTCAAAATATATTCGTCCTCGCACTTGTATTGGTCATAAAAATTTTGTGTAAATTGGGGTGTTGGGCATTTTAGATTTTTTCGGATTAAATCATATACCGGAAAGAAACTGTGTTCATATGGCGGACTGCTATTTATGTTATCTTCATAATACAAATACTCCGCCGTATCGCATATCAACAAATGCCCCTTATGTCCGTCCGAAAACTTTTCTGCACAACGAATACGCCCTGTAAAGCTTTGAATTTCCCGTTTGCTAATTCTTGAACACGCACGAAAAATAACAGGTCTTTCCGTTGGTAGATATATTCTTAAAACACTATCCCAAATGTTATACATAATCCTTGTTTTTTCTTTTCCGTCTGTCTTTATCCAATCATAAATAAATGTTGCTGATTTTGCAGATAATTCTTCTTTGTTAAGCATAAATGCAACGATATTGTTTGCTACATCATTCATATAGCTCTGTCCTTTTGTCATATTCTTTGTTTGTTTAAATAATATCCAATAATTGCACAAAATTCTTTTAGTGCTTCATTCCTGTATACAGGTTCAATTTCATCTGCACTGTCAAGAAAATCTTTTAACTTATTTGCACTTTGTTGCACCTTTGCAATTTGTGCAAAGTGCTTTTCTTGTGCCTGTTGCTGAATATATTGATAATTAAACATTTCATAAATTGGATTCATTACTTTATTTCCTTTCAGTTTAACCTTTCTGTAATATATTTTAATGCTGTATTTAAATTTGATTTTAGCGGATCTCTTATTAAAATTACTGCGGAATAATTATCATATAATGATATAGCATAATTTATATAATTTTTATACTTACTTTCTATATCTAAATATGTTTCATATTCATGTGGTGTTATAATGCCTTCCTTTGAAAAATTCAAAATAGCATCATGATTTTCAAAAGGTTGATTTCGATAAATCAAAAAAATGGGTTCAGTACATATTAGCTCGTCAAAATCACATTTTTTTGCGACATTCGCTCTATATTCTTTATCATTAAAAAGGCGAATATTTTCATTGCAAAAATTGTATGTATTTTTTAACATAATCAATGCAGTTTTACGTTTGTTATTCTCTTTTTCAATGTTCCTCTTATCAAAATGTAAATAAGTTATATAAAATAACGCAATAACAACACCATTATTCAAAAAAATTTCCCAAAATACTGCATTCAACGAATTTATTTTAATTCCTAAAGTCGTAAAAATGTTAAAGTAGTCAATACAAAAAACTAATACTACAACAAACAAAGAGGCAATTACCACTTTTCTCATTATGTTTTTTCCTTTTTTCATCATTCAATCACCTTTTTCCCTGTCACATATTCATAGATAAGTGACTTTTTGTATTCTTCCAAATTTGTAATAAGTTTTTCTTTTTCTGAAATGAGATTATCTATTTCTATACATTTGTTGTCTAGATATTCGGTTATTTTTGGCTGTTCTTCAACAGATGGCAAAGCAATAAATATGCTGAAAAATTCTTCTGTATATAGTCTTGTTAACCCTTGTGCAACACCTTTTGAATATTTAATAAACTGACTTATATATTGTGGTGTTTTAAAAACGAACTCCAAAAAACGTATATCATCATTTCCTTTGGGCTGATAAACTGCATAATCCGGACTCACTAAGCCGTTATAATTTGATTTTGCAAACACACCTAAATGTGCTTTAAGTTTGTTAAATACCAAATCGTTTTTATGAACAATTTTACAGTTGCTAAATGAACTTGCCATATTAGGAACAATATCCATTTCTTTTGTTGGAATCAAACCAAATTTTTGGCTCATTGATAATGGTTCTTCTTCACCTGTCTGTGTTCTTTCTCCACTTTCTGAAAGAACATATTTAATTCTTTTGATTTCCCAATTAAAAGGAATACTTCCTATCCACTCAATGCCACTATCTTTCATCGGCACATTTTTATCAAGTCCTTTTGTGACGGCTTCTGTTATGACCGACTGCTTATACTCCTTATAATTTTCAATACTTGCCTTTGTTTCGGAAATAATTTTATCAATTTCATTAACCCTGCTGTCAAGAAAATCGGATATTTTTTCCTGTTCGGGCAAGGGCGGAACAGGTATTGCAAATTCTCGCAACTCGCCTTGACTAACACCTCGTATAATATAAGAGTAGTAGTTTTTAAAGTTCCTCTCCAAGAACTGTACAAAAATGCTATACTGTAACGGATGCTGTGGATTGGTCGTATCACCTACCGCAAGACGGTTTCAAGGAGGCTCCAACCACAGCCCTTTACGAGTTTGTTAATTAGTTAGATACCGCAGGCAAGTGGAGATGCAAGACGGTTTATTTAGAACGAGGTTACAAGACGTAAAGTGCCCTGTGGATTCGTACAGCATCAAATAAACACACTGCGAGGTATCTATTATGGTTTATGTCGGAATCGACGTAGCAAAGGACAAGCATGACTGCTTTATCGTAAACTCAGGCGGTGAGGTTCTGTATGATGTGTTTACCATACAGAACGACATGGATGGCTTTGAAGATCTGTTCTTTAAAATCAAGACCGCGTCAAGGGATCTGAGCAAAGTGAAAGTAGGACTCGAAGCCACGGGACACTACTCTTGCAACATTCTCGGATTTCTTCACAACAAAGGTCTCTACACCATCGTTATCAATCCGCTGTACACCAGTCTGAGCCGGA
>CALAWF010000092.1 GCA_937894665.1 uncultured bacterium
AACTTTTCACGAAGAGCCGTAACATCAGCGTTCTTTTTAACCGAATATTCTTTGTTGGTTTTCAAAGATGAAGGATTCGACAAGGAAATATCCATAAGCGAACGAGCATTAGGGCAATTTATATTTCCCCCTGAATTAAAATTTTTAAGAATCATTTCTGGTGTCCAGATAACTGGATATATCATTGTCCCCGACATAAAAATTTCCTCGTATATTAATAAAGGAATTCCTTAAAGCAAAAATGCTTAAAATCTTAAATAAGTTAAGAATTATTAATCCTAATAAAAGATTCTTTAGATAATTTTTATATAAAATAGCAAAAAAATTTTTCTTTTGATTTAAAATATATGTTGGCGTTAAAAACATGCCACAATTAAAAATTTATTAACAGGAAAAATAATGTCATTAGGTAGTACGTTTAAGAAAATTTGTGAATCAGTTGGGCGAGATAACAATCCGGCATATGCGGTAGTCGCTATTGCAACAGCAAAAGGACTTTGCCGTCCGCTATTTACAATGATGGATAAAAAAGAATCTCCGGAAACCAAAAAATACACTGCATTAAGAGAAGGGCTTACAGAAGTTATTGCAATCCCGACTTATTTGGCATGCGGTTACTTAGCCGGTAAGGGGGCAGACCTCGTTAAAGATGCAGAAAAGGCAAGTAAAGCTAAACATAACTTAAGATTTTTAGGTGTTTGTACTGCAGCTTTGGTTGTTATCCCAGGATTATGTTCTGTCGTTGTAAAACCTTTTGCAGATAGAATTTTCCACGGAAACAAAAAAGACAACAAAGAAAATCAACCGGCAAAACTCGATATTACATCAAAATCAGAACAAGTTGATATTACAAAACCGGAAGTAGCAAAAACAGGCAATATTGCACATACAGGAACTTATCCGATGCAGCCAATTGCAAGTTTTAGAAATCAAGGAATGAGGGTAGGCTAATATGATAGGAGCAGTTCAATCTTTAATTACAAACCCTGCATTATACAATATGACACAAAGCACGGTTACTCAAATTACAACAGAAACTTGTTTGAAAGCTGTAGGCAGACCTGCATTCATTCTTGCAGATAAAGACATCGACCCGCAAACAAAAAAGTTCTCATCTATTAAAGAATTTTTATACCAAATGACTTGTTTAGGAATTTATTTAGCAGCAGTTATGCCAATTCTTAAAAAAGGCACATTTGCAGTAGGTAAAAAATTATATAAAGATGAACCGGTATTCAAAGCATTCAAAAATTCCGGCGACTTTATGAAATACTACAAAATGGACGAAGCAGGAAAAGCTGCAAGATTAGAAGAGATTAACAAAAATCTTAAACCTGAAGAAAGATTTACAAAAGATAAAATTAATGAAGATTTTGCAAAAGGTTTAACAGAAATAACTTCTATTATTGGTTCTGTTACAGGTTTGGCTGTCGTAGCACCAATTCTTTCACATCCACTTATTCACCCTATATTAAAAACAATGGGACTGGAAGAAAAGAAAACAGATTCAAAACAACCGGAACAAGCTCAACAAAACCAAACACCTGAAACAGGGGTAAAAATTAAAACAGTCGCATAATAATATGCAAGCTATTCGCAAACATGTTCAAGAGCCATCTCTAATAATGTTTTGACGTGTTCATCACTCAAGGTATAATAAACATTTTTACCTTTCTTTTGAGAGCGAACAAGTTTTGCCGTCTTTAAAACTTTTAGTTGGTGAGAAACAGCCGATTTTGTCATGTTAAGTAACACGGCTAAATCTCCAACGCACATATCACTTTGATCTAATGCCCAAAGAAGTTGAATTCGAGTTCCATCACCCATAACTTTAAAAAAATCAGACAAGTCATAAAGCAAACCCATATCAGGCATTTTAGGCTTAACACTTTCGACAATTTCAGCATTTATAGGTTCACAATCCGATTTTTTAAATTCTGTAGTCATATTTACTCCATCAATTCTCGTTGATTTTATTATATAACAAATGAACAGTTGTTCAACTATGTAAATTTTAATTACAAATAGTACTTTATACAATTGACAATTGAATACATGTTCAATTATACTATAGATAGTTGAACAATTATTCAATTGAAAGGACGTATTTATGTGCGAACACCATCACCACGAACACGAAGAAAAGAACAAAGAACAAGTTATACTTGCGAGAATAATATTTGCAGTCGTGCTATTCACAATTGCAATGGTATTTGCACAACACGCAATGCTTAAAACAATACTCCTCGGATTTGCTTATATCATTGCCGGTTATGATATTTTATTTAAAGCCCTAAAAAATATCATCAAAGGAAAAGTGTTTGATGAAAACTTTTTGATGGGAGTTGCTACTCTTGGAGCTATTGGGATAAAAGAATATCCCGAAGCTGTAATGGTAATGATTTTGTACCAAATTGGAGAATACTTCCAAGATAAAGCAGTTGAGAAATCAAAAAAATCCATAACCGACTTAATGGACATTCGCCCTGATTATGCAAATATTGAAAAAGATGGGGAACTGGTTAAAATTTCACCAAAAGATGTTAAAATCGGCGAAATAATAACAGTCAAAACAGGAGAAAAAATTCCTCTTGACGGAACAATTGTTGACGGAACTGCAACACTGGACACATCAGCTCTAACAGGAGAATCAAAACCGAGAGAAGCAAAAGTTGGAGAAGATGCAATTAGCGGTTGCATAAACACAAACGGACTATTAAAAATCAAAGTTAATAAAGAATACGGAGAATCTACAGTTTCTAAAATCTTAAAACTTGTTGAACACGCAAGCTCTAAAAAAACAAAAACTGAAAACTTTATAACAAAATTTGCAAAAATCTATACACCGATAGTTGTTTTTGGAGCATTGTTGTTAGCAATTATTCCTCCATTATTCTTTGGCGGGGATTTCACAACTTGGGCAAATAGAGCATTGACATTCTTGGTAATTTCTTGTCCTTGTGCATTGGTTATTTCTGTACCTTTAGGCTTTTTTGGAGGAATTGGCGGAGCATCTAAAGCAGGAATTTTAATCAAGGGAAGTTCATATCTTGAATTATTATCAAAACCTGAAACAGTTGTATTTGACAAAACAGGAACTCTTACAAAAGGAACTTTCAACGTCATTAAAATCGAACCTCAAGACGAAATTACAAAAGACGAATTATTAGAAACAACCGCTTACGCAGAAAATTATTCAAACCATCCAATAGCATTATCAATCAAAAAGGCTTACGGACAAAATATTAATAAAAATAAAATCACAGAAGTTTCAGAAATCGCAGGAAATGGAGTTCGAGCAGAAATAAACGGCTGCACAATCTTAGTCGGAAATGAAAACCTTCTAAAAAATCACAACATTGAATATACAAAAACGAACGAAGCAGGAACAATTGTATATGCAGCAAAAAACAATCAATATCTTGGTTATATCGTAATTTCAGATGAAGCCAAAGAAGATGCCTCAACTGCAATTCAAAAACTAAAAGAATTAAAATTGCAAACAGTTATGCTAACGGGAGATTCAGAAAAAGCAGGAAACTCCGTTGCAAAAGAATTAAAAATTGACAAAGTATTTACCCAACTTTTGCCAATCGATAAGGTCGATAAAATTGAAGAAATTATCGAAAGAAAAACCAAAAACAAAAATGTAATTTTTGTCGGAGATGGAATTAACGATGCTCCGGTACTGACAAGAGCAGATATAGGAATTGCAATGGGCGGACTAGGTTCTGATGCAGCAATTGAAGCAGCAGAT
>CALAWF010000093.1 GCA_937894665.1 uncultured bacterium
TTTTTTATTTTTCCGGCACATACTCCGCCGCTGAGATCGTCTTCGGCACACGCCAGCCATTTGCAGCAATGCGGTTAATCAGATTTTTTGCCGCATCGAATTTCCAGCCGCCGACGTGCTGAAAGCCGTACTTTTCCAAGCAGCGAATTTGTTTTGGCGTTGCCAGTCCGCTTTGCTGCCGCTGAGCCACCGCACGCAGAATCTGTTCTGCTTTTCCGGCACTCTCTACGGCATCGGGATTGATGCCCCGTTTTTCCAAGGCTTTTTTCTGCTGGGCGGTCGGGGGGTTAGATTCCCACCCGAACGCCGGAACATAGCCGGACAAATCCTGCGACTGAATCGACAGTTCATATTGCAACGGGTCGACCAGCTTCGATTTTCGTTTTTTCATCGCTTCCAGCTTTTCGGCAAGCTTGGCTTCTCGGTCTGCTACTACGTCTTCGGATGCCCGATTCTCTGCCGCTTCGATGTCAATTGGAACGCCGACTTGCTCTTCCAGCAGCTGCGTCATCTTCTGCTGTACGGCTTCGTCCTCGCAAATCAGGCACGCCGGACGGCAGAGTTCATGCTTTTCGGTGTTCCAGAGGAAATCCAACAAGAGTAAGTGGTCTTTGCCCTCTGCCAGTCGTGTGCCACGCCCGACCATCTGGCAATACAGAGCACGCACTTTGGTTGACCGCAGCACCACCACACAATCCACATCCGGACAGTCCCAGCCCTCTGTGAGCAGCATGCTGTTGCAGAGCACGTTGTACTTACCATCCGCAAAGTCTTGCAAGATTTGTTCTCGGTCATCGGATTCGCCGTTGACCTCTGCCGCACGGAATCCGTGCTGACAGAGCAAATCACGGAACTTTTGAGACGTTTTGACCAGCGGCAGGAATACCACGGTTTTGCGGTCGGCACAGTGCTTTGCCATTTCGGCGGCGATTTGTTCCAGATAGGGGTCTAACGCCGTGGCAATCTCTCCGGGCTTGTAATCGCCGGCAGTTGTTCCAACCTGTGTAAAGTCAATCTGAATCGGGACGGTCAATGCCCGAATCGGGGTTAAGTATCCCTCGTGGATTGCCTGCGGCAGGGTGTATTCATATGCTAAGCTGTCGAACACCTTGCCCAGATTCTGCTTGTCGCCGCGGTCTGGCGTTGCGGTTACGCCCAGCACATGAGCACCGGAGAAATGATTCAAAATCACCTGATAGCTGTCTGAAATGGCGTGATGTGCTTCGTCAATGATAATCGTCTGGAAGTAATCGACAGGGAACTGAGCAAGGCGTTTCTGCCGCATCAGGGTCTGCACGCTGCCCACACCATTGCCCCAGACAGGTTTGTTCTGCCTTTTCTACGGCACATTTCAAGCCGCTGGTGCGTTCCAGCTTGTCCGCTGCCTGTTGCAGCAACTCGCCCCGATGTGCCAATATCAACACCCGATTGCCGCTGCGGACTTCGTCTTCGGTGATTTTTGCAAAGACGATGGTTTTGCCGCAGCCGGTGGGCAGAACCAGCAGCGTGCGGTTTCTGCCCTCGTCCCACTCCCGATGCACGGCGGTGCGTGCTGCCTGCTGATAGGGTCGCATTTGCATCTTGTATCACCCCCTTAAAACTGTCCCTTGTTCCAGCCGCCCTGCGGTGACTGCCACGACTGTGTGTTGTTCTGCGGTGCGGCACTCTGAGCAAGCTGCGGCTGGTCATAGGATGGATACCACTTTTCAATCTGGTTTGCCTGTCCAACGCTGCCATCTTTCTTGTCATAATTGCGGATTTTCACGTGACAAATGCCGCTTTTTCCGTTGACTTCCTGCCAGTTCATCCGTGCAGCCTGTCCCTTCTGCTTCATGCCGATGCTGGCGAAAAATTCCGACAGCTTCCATTCCATCTTTGTGTGCAGGAACAAGTTTTCCTGCAAGAGCACGCTGCTGCCGTCAGGGCTGAATACACGGAAGTGAAGAATTGCCTTGTTGCAAGGCGGAATTTTGTCAGAGCCGTTGTGTCTGGCACGGTCGAACTTCTCCACGGTGAAGCGATAATCGCCCTCCGGCAGCAGAATAAAGCTGCTTTCCTGCTGGATTTCATCATCCCAGCCCAATTCGTGACCCTGTGCAGTTGTGTTATAATTTTCCATGAAAAATACCTACCTTTCTAAATTTACCGTGATTGGTTTGTTTGCTTGCATTAAAACGGGACGTTTCGGTTCTGCTGAATCAGGTCGAAGATGTTTTTCCACCACGGGATACACCAGCCCTCTACGAAATCCTGCGGATACTGATTAACGGGCATATCTGCCGGAAAATATCCCTTTTCCCCGACAACCTGTTGCAGTTCTTCAGGGGCAACGTGGTTTGCTTCCATCAGCTGTGCAAGCTGCGGAAAGATGCCGTCCAACGTAGTCGCGGTTGTAACAATCGGCGTTGCAGTTGCAAAGTCCTGTTCGGTCGGCAGTCCGGCAGCCTGTGCCTTTTCTATGACCTGCTGTGCCTTCGGCTTGGGTGCGGCTGTCGGTGCAGGAGCCGTGAAAATAGATGCAATGGACGCATATTCCAGGGGCAGCATTTCGGGCAGCCCGAACCGATTTTTTGCATCCCACCATGCGGACTTTGTGGTATACATGACCCGATTGCAGGCGGTTGCCTTGTGCTTTTTGCCCTTGTCATCGGTTGCAATTACATGCGTCTGGAACGCCAGAAACAGGGTGATGTCCGACCACTCTTTTAAGAGTGGGGCAATCTTGTTGGTCGTCTTGTTTCCCAGTTTCAATTCCCAGTGGTCATACTCTGCATCAATTTCCGGCAGAGAGGCTTTTCGGGTGATGGCATGGCAGAGCAAAGCGACATGGATGCCTGCCTGAATGAGCCGTTCGGTGCTGTCCAAAAACCGCCCGATTTCTTCGGCTTCGTATTCCCAGCCCTTGCCGTAGCCGAAGCCCTCGATGCCGTTCACGTTATGTTTGCTGCACAGCTGAGCAATGGCAAGGCGTTCCGCCCAGTCGAAAGTATCAATGACGACCGTCTGATACTGCCGTTGCACATGAGATTCCAGCACAAATTGCAATTCCTGCTGCAACATCTCCCAGCTGGTGGGCTTCGGCAGCCGCCGGACGTTCATTTTTGATGTGCTGCCCTCGCAGTCCAGAAATACCGCCCCGGGCAGTTGTGCCGCCAGCGAGGACTTGCCAACGCCTTCCTGCCCGTAGATGACCAGCTTGATGCCGGAACCCGTCTGAATACCGTTTGTTTCTTGAAAATCCATTTGAAATGCTCCTTTACTGATTTTTTGCGTGTGAAGAAACCTCCTTTCACTATACAGCGATTTTCGGGAAAAACTTGTATGCAAACGTACAAGTTCCGAAACGGTTTTACAGTTTCTTCACAACTTTTAGAAGTTCTGTCAATTTTGCCGCCTGATTTTTGTGCAGTTTTTCAAAAGACCCCAGCTTCCCATGTAGGCTGCTGTTTGGTCGGTTTGCTTGGTTCGGTCGGGAAAACAGAATAGCCGTCTTCGATGAGAATGCTGCATTCCTCGCCGGTAGAAACACGTGTAGCGATTGCTTGCAAGCCCTCTTGCTCCAGCCATTGCCCGAATGCCTGTAAGGTGCTGCTATCCATCTGTTCCAGCTTGTCCAGCAGCACAAAACCGCAGTCTGGGTTCAGCTTGCGAACAATGGCAGTTGCCACACGCAATTGTTCTGAACCGCTCATGCTGTCCCACTGTTTGCCGTGATACTGTAACGCACCGTTTTTCACTGTTAGCCCTTCCAACGGCAGGTCTGCGGATTGCAGCAAGTCTTGTTTTTCTTGCCGGAGTGCAGAAATCTGCTCGGTCAATGCTTCGTAATCCTGCCGATAAGTTTTTGCTTCTTCTTCGGCGTGTTCCTTGTTCAGGTTGTCCCGAATTTTCATGTTGATAGCATCTATTTCCGCAATGCTCTTTTCCAGTTCGGCGGTAGATTCGTCCTGCAAATCCTGTGCGGACATCTGTGCAATCCTTGCATTCTGTTCTGCCTGTTCCAACCGTTTTTTGGCTGCGTCATAGGCTGCCTGTGCAGCAGTGAGTTCCTGTGCATATCGAACGGCATTTTCTCGCTTTCGCTGATTTTCGCCGTTTCGTGCCAGTATCGCTTGCTGTTTTGCAAGGAGTTCTGAGGCAGAAACAGGCGTACTGGGGACGTTCTCCCAGCATTGCAACTCTGAAGCGTACTTCTGTTTCTGGTCTGCGATTCTGCCGATGGCGGTTCTCTGGTTGTACAGGCGGCTTTCTTCGGCTTCCAGCTGTGCAAGTTGGTCGCCAATGCCAATGATTTGCAGTAGAATTGCCGCCTTTTCCTTGTCGGATGCATGCATAAACTTTGGCAAGTCCAACGCTAACACAGACAGAAACGAGTTTAGCAGCTGTTGTCCTGCCTTGTTCCCGTGTGGGTCGATGACTTTCAAGCTGCTGTTCTTGCCCTTTCGCTCCACGATTAGCCCGTTGGACAACTCTACATGCAAGATGGGGTCGGTGTATGCTCCGTCCCTTGCCGCAGCAGTAGGCTTGTACTTGTCGCCGCCCAGTGCCCATGCAATCGCATCCAGTACGGAGGTTTTGCCCTGGTTGTTGTTGCCGCCGATGATGGTCAAACCGTTTGCAGACGGTTCCAGCTTCACTGCTTTGATTCGCTTAACATTTTCGATTTCCAGACTGTTGATTTTCACGCTCATTTTTCATCCTCCCGATGTAGTTGTTCGTCTTCCCACTGGCTGTTATGTCGCCGCCATGCAATCCAGACCCAGAAGAGTGCCATTGCAATGCCGCCTAAAATCATCGTTTGCATGTTCTTTTGCCTCCTCTTTTATCCTTTTTCCTGCAGTGTTCGCAGGTTAAAAGCTGCTTGTCCTCTCGCTTCCTGCCGCAACGGGTACAAAGCCCAGCGGCTCGCCACTTGTCCCGAACGACTTTTGTTTGTGCCTGTCTTTCCTTCTTCTGCTCGGGTGTTAATGTAGCATATCGGAAGCGGCTGTTTGCATTCACTGCTTCCCGGCATGATTGGCAAGTGACAAGCCCATCCACTGCTGGGATTCTATTGCACCGCACACAAATGTGGTGACCTTTATACAGGTAGTAGCTTGCCAGCGAATCTTGATTCTTCTTCTGCCGCTGTTCTTCTGGTGTCATTCCGCTGCTCCTTTCTGTTTTTATTCCGGCAGACCGGACACACATACCATCCGACAAACTGCCAGGATACGTTCCAGTCCAGTCCGCACTGCTCGCAGTACATGTATTTGTACCCGTTCCGATACTCAACTCTTCGGCTCATGCTCTGCCATCCGTTCCGGATGTTCCACAAACTCCGGATTCCGTTTGTAGAACTCTACAATCATCATCGCCAACGCTTCATAGACCGAACGG
>CALAWF010000094.1 GCA_937894665.1 uncultured bacterium
TGATATATTAATTTAGATTCGTATAATTTTGAAGTTAACGGTTCAAATACAGGAGCCGGAAGTTCTACTCTAACCCCAACGTCAACTGCGTTGTTAACCATACCGATTTTATGTTTTGCAAATTCGTGAGTTAACCAATCTGCTCCTTCTCTTCCCGGAGCTATGATTGTGTATTCTGCTGAAATTGTTTCACCGTTATCAAGTTCAATTCCTTTGACTTGTTCGCATTCAACGATTAAAGATTTTGCAGAAATATTATTTAGAATAGTAATTCTTTCATCTAAATAATCTTGCATATTTTTAAGAACATCTAAACTTCTTTCTGTTCCAAGGTGTCTTACAGGTGAGTGAACAAGTTTTAATTCTGCTAACACTGCTTGGTGTTCGATTTCTTCAAAAACTTTTTTATCTGTTCCAAAAACTTCTTCTGTAGCACCATATTTTAAATATAATTTATCAGCATAATCGATTAAGTCTTCTGCTTGTTGTCTTGTCATGTAGTCCACAAGGTGTCCGCCAACATCCGGTGTAAGAGTTAATTTCCCGTCAGAGAAAGCTCCTGCTCCACCCCAACCGCATAACAAACCGCAACGTTTGCAGTTTACACATTTTGGAGAACCTTCACGAATTGGACATTTTCTCTTTTCAATTCTTTGTCCTTTTTCGATTAGAACGATTTTCCAATCAGGTTTTAGTTTCATAATTTCTAAGGCTGCAAAGATTCCGGCAGGACCTGCACCGATAATTGCTACATTGTACATAATCTTTTCTCCAGTTTTAATCACGCTCTTTCAATGTATCTTAAACATGTTTAAAATTCAATCTGATTATAATGTTATGTAAAGAATTTGCTATATATAATTTGATGGTATAATGTAATGGTTTAGAATGGGAGAGTGTCATGTCAAGTTCGTACGAAAGATATAAAAGGCAAAGAGCCGCAAGAGATATTGCAAGAGAAAATATTTCAAGAAAAAAAGAAAATAAATTTTTCAGTAACTTAAAAATGTTTGTGTTGTCAACTACAGCACTTTCATTGGCTTGTTTTGTGTCTTTGAATTTGTACTTATCTTCTCTTCCTCCTATTGAAAATTTAGAAGATTTTAAACCAAATATTGTAACTAAATTCTACTCAGAAGATGGTGAAGTTATTAAAACCTTTACCGCTTATACTTATGACAAAGTTGATTTGAAAGATGTTCCGGATCAATTGAAGAATGCTTTAATTGCGACAGAAGATAAAAATTTCTATCATCATAAAGGTTATGATATTTTAGGTATCGTAAGATCTTCTGTTCAAAACGTTATTGCAAGACGTACTGTACAAGGTGCAAGTACTTTGACTCAACAGTTATCAAGAATTTTATTCTTGTCGAATGAAAGAACTTTCACAAGAAAGATTAAAGAACTGGAAATTTCCGCAAGAATAGAAAAAACAATTTCTAAAGACCAAATTTTAGAAATGTATTTGAATAATGTTTATTTGGGTTCCGGTGCTTATGGTGTTTCAGCGGCTTCAAAAATCTATTTCAATAAGAAGTTGAGCCAATTGACACTTCCTGAACTTGCAATGATTGCAGGTTTGCCGCAAGCTCCATCTGTTTATAACCCATATAATAATAAAGACTTGGCTATAAAAAGACGTAATCAGGTTCTTAAAAGAATGCTGACTATGAAATATATAACAGAAGATGAGTATAACAAAGCTATTGATGCTCCGTTGCACTTGAGTACTGTTCCTCAACTTTATACAACGAACAAGGCTCCATATTTCAGTGATTATGTAATGAAAGAAATGGAAAAATTAGGTTTTGAAGAAACAGATATTATCCATGGCGGTTATAAAGTTGTAACAACTTTGGATTCGAAAGCTCAAGAAGCTGCAAATGAATCTATTTTGAAAAATATGAGAGCTTGGGGTTTAACAAAACCATCTCAACAGGCTGCCGTATTTTCATTCAGCCCAATTGACGGTAGAATTTTAGTTTTCGCAGGCGGTAAAAACTATGGCGAAACACAATATGACCGTGTAACTCAATCAGTAAGGGCACCCGGGTCTGCATTCAAGCCTATTGTTTATGCTGCTGCAATGGAAAAAGGTATAACTCCTAATGATATAGTTGATGATAGTCCTATTACTATTGGTAATTGGTCGCCTCACAACTCTAGCCACAGATATAGAGGGAAAATCCCTGTATATAAAGCATTGATGATTTCATCAAATGTTTGTGCCGCTAGAATGATTCAAGAAGTTGGTATCCGTTCCGTAATCCAACTGGCAAGAGTTTTGGGTATAACAACTCCGCTTGAATATGACTATACAATTTCTTTAGGTTCAAACGGCGTTAAAATGTTTGAATTTGTAAGAGCTTACGGAGCTTTTGCAAATGGCGGTTATATTGTTCAACCTTACGCAATTGAAAGAATTGAAGATTCAAGGGGAAGAGTTTTGTATAGAGCTACGAAGACAAAATCTTCTCATCAATTGAGTTTGAAAACAGCAGCAGAAATGACTGCAATGTTAAAAACAGTTATCTTATCCGGTACCGGTACAGCTGCAAATATCGGAAAACCTGCAGCAGGTAAAACCGGAACAACAGATGATAACAAAGATGCCTACTTTGTAGGCTATACTCCTGATATTGTTACAGGGGTATGGGTTGGAGATGATAATAACAAAAAGATTAACGGTTTGTATGGTGGTACAATTCCTGCAAGAATTTGGAAAGATATTATGACTGTTGCAACTCGTGATTATGGTGCTAAAGATTTTGATTATCCTGTAATCGAACTTTCAAATTATAGTGCATCATTTACAAAGGCAAAAGTTATAGGAGATGATGAAAATCCTAAAAATGAAGGAAAATCTGTTGTAAATAACGAACCTGTTCAAGATGCTGAAACTCCTTCAACTCCTGAAATTCCGCAAAAGACTCTTAATGTTGCAAAAGAAGCGGCAGGCGAACCAAAACAAACTAAACCTCAATCCGCTCCCGTACCGCAAGCAAAACCTTCCGGAACTAAATCGGCTCCAATTCCAATGGCAGTTCCTGAAAGTTTGAGATAATTGTTTGTAAATTCCTTGATAAAATCCCGTTTTTGATATATCTTTGAGTTTGAAGAGGGACACTCATTGAGTAATAATAACGGTCTTGATTTTAAGTTAATAGCAGAAAAATGTGGTTTGAATTCTAAAAACGACATAGATTCTGTGCTTTCGGATATTGATAATTTGAAAAATGAATATCCGCAAAAAGATTTGATTGCTATTTATAATTATTTGCTTGCAAACGCTCAAGAGCCTGATGTAATTATGCACTTGATTAGATGTGTTGATATGTATAGAGATTCATCCAGTTTAGAACCTCTTGTGGATATTTTGCTTTTTAGAAATGGTGATTCTTTAGACTTAAATCAAAAAGAGAAATATAATAATGTACGTGCAATGTGTGCCAAGGCTATTGCTAATCAAAAAAATACTAATGTTGTATCTTCATTATTATATTGTTTGAATAATAAAAACGAAAATTATAAAGTTCGTTTGGCTTGTGCGGATGCTCTTGGGAGGATTGGTGATAAATATGCCGTTGCACCTCTTATAGAAGTTATGAAAGATGAAGATGAAAAATCTGTTTATCTTCGGGAATCTGCCGTTTCTGCTTTGGGCTTGCTAGGAGATGCGAGAGCATTAGATCCTATTGTAAGTATTATTGAAACCAAACAGGGTATAATGGATAAGTTTTCTTTTTTGAAAGAACGTGCGATAGAAGCTCTTATGAAAATGGGTTTTGGTAATAATGAAAGAGTATTTAAAGCATTAAAGAATTCATTGTCAGATGAATCCGCTCAGGTTAGAATCAATGCAATTGAAGCTCTTATGGATTCTGATAATCCGAAAGCCTATGATACAATTAAAGATGTTTTAGATAACGATTCGGATGAAGAGGTGAAGAAAAACGCATTGATTGCACTTTACAATATGTCTGATAGAAGTATTTTAGATATGGTTGTAAATTCTCCGAATTATTCTGATGCTTTGAAGATGGAAGCCGTTGGAATAATTGATGAATATGAAACGGAAGGTGAAACATAAATTATGGTAAAATCAGCAATTTTGTTATCCGGAGGTTTAGACTCTCTTGTTAGTTTAGGTTTAAAAAAAGAAGAGTTAAATGTCGCTTTGGCTTTGACTTTTGATTACGGACAAAAATCCGGCGAACAAGAAATAGAAACTTCTCGTAAAATTTGTGAATATTATGGAATTGAACATAGGGTAATAAAATTAAATTGGCTTTCTGAAATTACAAATACTGCGTTGTGTTCAGATAGTGATGTCCCAACCGGAAAAGAACTTGATAATCCCGAAAATTCCGCAAAACTTGTTTGGGTTCCTAATCGTAACGGTTTGTTTTTGAATATTGCAGGTAGCTTTGCAGATTCTATGGATATAGATTATATTTTGATAGGTGCAAACAAAGAAGAAGGACAAACTTTTCCGGATAATACTCAAGAATTTATAGATGCGGTGAATAAAGAGTTTGAATATTCAACCCAAAAACATCCGAAAGTTGTTGCACCCTTGATAAATTGCAACAAAAATGATATAGTCATGTTAGCCTTGAAGCATGGTGTGCCTTTAGAACTTGTAAGGAGCTGTTATCAAGGTGAAGAAAAACATTGCGGGATATGTGAGTCGTGTACAAGATTGAAGCATGCTCTTCTTGCAAATGGTGATACGCATTATATAAAAATATTATTTGGATAATAGGGATGATAAAAACATTATTTATTGATGACGAAATTAAATATATCGGTTCGCAATTAGCTCCACATTGGATTTATAAAAATTTTAAAATCCAAGGTGATGCAATAGTTGCGTTTTGCGGTGAATGCGAAGTTAAATTGACTGAAATGGTTGATATTGAAGATGTCATAAATAATGAACCGATTTATAGCAAATATATGCTAAGTTTTATCACTGAACAATTTAATGTTAACCTTGTAGAAGGTGTGTTAAGACAGAGATTGTTGGTTACTTGCATAAAAGAAGCTCTTGAAAAAAGAGGTTTCAAAGCACGC
This sequence comes from uncultured bacterium, assembly GCA_937894665.1. Classification (GTDB taxonomy): domain Bacteria; phylum Cyanobacteriota; class Vampirovibrionia; order Gastranaerophilales; family Gastranaerophilaceae; genus Zag111. Next base: position 5,080 of record CALAWF010000094.1, read on the forward strand.
AGAAGCGGTGATGATATATTTGTTAATGATAAAAAATTGTCTGTTTCTATTGCGACAAAATCTTTAACTTCAATTTTAATCCATACCGGCGTAAATATTTTATCCGATGATGCCCCGATTCCTGTTTCAGGTTTGGAAAGTGATTTAGGGATAAAAGATGTAAAGAATTTTGCAATTGAAGTAATGAAAAATTATAGTGAAGAACTTGATGATATTGTTTTGGCAAGTACAAAAGTCAGAGGTGTTTAATGTTAAAAGATACTGATAGATACGAAAACTCATCACATTTTACCTATAGTGATTACAAAAGAAAAGTTAAAAAATCCCCTAATAAGGATTTGAGAATTTTTGTATCTGTTTTCATTGTTGGGGTTTTGATAATCTTAGGGTTTGCCAAAATTTTATCTCCAAATGTTGATGTTGCTATTACAAATGAGAACGAAAATGCTGCATCTTCTGCAATATCAGATAGTGATGAAGAAGCTAATAATTCTGTAATCGATGATAGATTGAAACATATCAAAATGGAAGATGAAGGTAAAAAAGTTGGTGATAACGATATGTTTTCTCCTGAACTTGATGAAAAAGTTGTTCTTCCTAACCACAAAAAGAAAACGACAGGACAAATGGAAGCTGAGATGGCAGATTATATGAATGCTCAAAAAGCTGAGCAACAGCAGCCAAAACAAGATGCCAAACCTCAAGTTGTTGATAATCACAAGACGACAGCTACAGCACCTGCTCCTCAAGAAAAGAAAATCCAATCAACTCCTCAACCGGCTCAAATTGTTAATGCTAGGGTTGTTGTTGGTTATTATGCAACAGAAAAACAAGCAGAAGTTGCAAAATCAATTATTCAAGACGCAGGGGTTGGAGTTTCACCTGTAGTTAAAAACTTGGGCGGTTACTATACTTTGCAAGTTGGCTCATACTCTTCACGAGAAAAAGCTCAACAAGCTGCAAATAACTTGTTAAAAAATAACTTCCCAGCAAGAGTGATAGTTGATTAGTTATTTAAAAGTTTTACGTTTATAATCTTTCCAATTCCCTTGTATTTTTGCTATATTTTTCATATAATTTGGGTATGATGGAAAATATTAAGAGAATTAAATTAAAGGATTTTGAAATCGGTGGTG
>CALAWF010000095.1 GCA_937894665.1 uncultured bacterium
TTCTGTAATTTTTTGATTTATAAAATCTCTTGGGAAAAAGTCTATAATTATACAATCTTCACAAGAAGTACCAAAGTAAGCACTTGTACAAGTTGGTTTTTCAGTAAACAATATTTCATTAGGATGTTCCCTTAGTGCAAAATCAACCAATGCACGATGTTCACTAAACGACAAACAGTTTTCCGCATTCAAGAATCGACAATTTGCCTTGATATATTTTAAAAATTTATCATATTCAGGACGCATCAAATCAAAATCCAAATCATCATCCCAAGGAATAAACCCACCATGGCGAACCGCACCAATCAAGGCTCCTCCTGTCAAAATCGGATGAAAACCAAGCTCTTCCATTTTTGGAATTAAATTATGAACCAAATCTAAAATTCGCAATTGATGTTTACGCAAAAGCCCATCTGCTTGATGTAATTTTGTTACATCTATTGTTTTTAAATAGTTTTTCATCATTTTTAAATCTTTTTTATAAGTCAATTTCGGATAAAAAGATTTTGAATGATTTTCAAGCAATTGCACAACAGAAGAATCCACTGGAATTGACTTTTCAATCCATTTTAAGGTTCTTTGCATTCTTAAATATTTTGCATTATATTTTTCCTTACTTTTGAAAAACCACTTTAATTTTATTACATCAATCAATTTCATTATTCTATTAGCTTTCCTTTACATTTACATCTATTGGGAAGTGATTATCTACTTTATTTTGTAATTTTTGGTAATTATCATAAATTCTCTTCTTTAATTTTGAAGAACTGATTCCTGCACCATATGGGAAGTACACAACATCAACCCCTTGTTCTTTCAAGTAATCATATTTACCAACCCAATCATCGCCAACAACAAACACATCAAAATTCAACTTTTTAACTTTGTCTGTATGATCTAATGAACGTTGAGGAATTACAATATCCGGACCTTTAATAGCCTTCATAAGAGCAATACGTTCCTCAAACGGAATTATAGGTTGAGATTTATAACTTGCAACAAGTTCATCAGTATTAACCCCAACAATCAAAATATCGCCCAATGCTCTTGCATATTCAATCATTTTTAAATGATTTACATGAAGCATATCAAAAGTTCCAGATGTATAAACTACGGTTTTATTTCCTATCATACTATTTTACTCCTTGTAATTGGTTATTTTTTACTTCATCTATTGAAAGTAAGATTTTTTCTAACAAATCATCTATATCAGCGATAGTTGTATTACCAATATGAGAAACTCTGAACATTCTCTTTGCTAAATCACCACCGCAAGGATTTACACAAAGTTGATATTTTTCTCTCAACAATTTTACAACTTCGCCCGCATCTACATCTTCTAAATAAACAGAAGTCAAAGTGTTTGACTTTGGATAAGATGGGATAGACAACCCTGCTTCAATTGATTTTTCTCTAAAATATTTAGCTTTATTGGCTACAATCTTTATCCATTCATCTTTTCCGCCAGCTTGTTCTATCAATCTCAGCATATCTTTCAATTCATACATTATTGAAACAGCTGGAGTGAATGGAGTTTGACCTCGTTCAATATTTTTAAAATAATCTCTGAAATTAAAATAATAAGATTTTGGAAGAGAATTAGAATAAATTTTATCTATCATTCTTTTACTAAATGAAACCAATGACATCCCCGGAGATAAGCATAAACCTTTTTGAGAACTTATAATCGTCGCATCAATTCTATATTTCTCCATATCATATTCATCAGCTAAAAAAGAACTAATCGCATCTACCACTAAAAACATATTATTCTTTTGGCAGAAATCACTCAATAGTTTTATATCATATAGTTTACCAGTTTGAGTTTCATCAATATTTACAAATAATGTTGTAAACCCTTTATTATTAAATGGAGCTAAATCCTCCGGAGTTACAACCTCATTCCATTTCAAATCAATAGATTCATAAGGAACATTATGCCATTCAAGCAACTCGCAAAAACGATGTCCAAAGCTACCACCATTTATAACAAGAGCTTTATCTTCTTTATTCATACAATTATCTACTACAGCATCCATTGCTCCTGTACCAGAAGCAGCCAAATAAATCAAAGAATTTTCTACACTATTCCCCAAAAATTCAGAAACTTTATTTAGGCAAGATTTTACCATATCACCAAACTCAGAAGTTCTAAAATAGGTATAACCCTTTGTAAGAACTTCTTTAGTACTTGGAAACATCTCCACCGGACCAACTATAAATTGTTTCATATATACACCTTCCTTTATTAATCAACCTTATGTCTTTCAAATGATATATCCATAGGTAGTTTAGCATAAAAGTTAAAGATTGTTTTTAAGTATTCGTGATGATTATTTGGAGCCCAAAACTCAGTATCCTCAAATTTCATCTTCTTTAACGGAAAAATATCTGACTTTCTTCTTATTCCTTTCATTTGGTAATAATAAAAGTCATAATTATCAATCCCAGCTTGTAATGTTTCACTATCTTTTACAATATCTTTATTTTTAACAATTTCTTCATCATATAATTTAAAAATTTCACCAAAATTGTTTATTTTCCAAACTTGCTCTTTTATATTTTTAGCATATTTTTGCAATGTTATACAGTTATGAGCATCGTTATAATAATCAAGAGCTACAAAATCAATAAAAGTAAATCTATTAGGAGTCCCCTTTATACACTTCAATGAATCCATAAGACGTACTACAATAATTTGATTTTTATACTTTTCCAAGTAATTGCGAATAGTTTTTGTATATTCTCCGATTTTCCAATTGGAAGTATCTATACAAATATATTTATCTTCGAGATATTTTCTTAA
>CALAWF010000096.1 GCA_937894665.1 uncultured bacterium
GTTGCGTTGAGCCAGCCGACCCGCCAATAATCCAAGACCGTTTCAGGATCTCTAAGTTATGCGTTCAGCTTAACCCCTCATCCTAACCTTCTCCCAAGGGAGAAGGAACTATTTTACCAATCTTTGAAATTAAAATATAAGAAATAATAAAAACAGCCGATGAAGGGAATCTTCCTTTCTGTTATGCGAGAGCGGGAAGCTCAAGCATTACAGAACTTATATTGTTTCTTTATCCTAAGTTTCCCAAAAAAATATTGCCATTATTTAAATGATTTGATATTATCTTTAAAGTAAATTTTATCTTATATCTTTATTTTGTAAATATAAAATCAATTAACCAATTTTAAATAGGAGTTAAATAAATGAAGTTTTACATTCCACAACAAAACTTAAGCCCTCAAACTCAAGAGTTTTATAATAATATAATAGAACATAGTAGGAATAACGAACAATTAACACCATTATCTTCAGAAGAGCAACTGCAAGTCCTTATAGAACAAGAAAAAGCAAATGAAGCCAATATAAAGCTTATTCCTCCACCAAATTATAATTATAAAAAAAGTCAATTGGCATTAAAGAAATATTATACACAAGCAACTCAATATTGCTCAGACTACCATTTTAATTCAAGTTTTCAGAATTTTAAATGTATTAAAAATTTTATCACAGATAATTGTCAAAGTTGCACTTACGAATTTTCTAGAATAATTCAAAACTGTAGAAACTCTACAACGGATGATGCAGCTTTTTCAAGATGTGTTCAAAAAATAATAAATAAACATACCTCAACCCAAACTTCAACAGTTCTCCCTATAAACAATAACCAACATACATATATTATTGAACTTAGCTTAATTTTTTTCTTCTTATTAATACTTGGTATAATTGTAGCCAAAAATAAATTTTAGTGGGGGGGGATAAATATTTCTTTGCAAATAAAAAACAGCCGATAAGGGGAATCGAACCCCTGACCTACTGATTACGAATCAGTTGCTCTACCATCTGAGCTATATCGGCAGTTTTTACAAACATTTTATATCAAACAAAAGTTAGCTTTCAACACTTCCTACGATTGATAAAAATACAAATATTTTAATTGCAAAAATCAATCCTAAAATAAACAAAATTAACCAAATTCTAACCCAGTTTTGTTGAACTTCATTGAATTTTGCAGGGCTTTCCCATTCTTTGGATTGCCAAGCCCATTTGTTACCCATAAAGCCAAACCATATTGAAATACAGATTGGACCTATTACAGGAATTAAACAAGCAGGAAAATACAAAAGAGTTATGTATTTTTTGTGCATAATACCCCAAATCCAATTGAGCAAAAATGCACCCCAGTTAAAATGTCTTAATTCCTTTGGCAAAGAGTTTGCATCTTCTGTAACCCATTCCCCACAGAATTTACATTTTTTAGCATCTGAACTTATTTCAGCTCCACAAAATTGACATACTTTTGTTTCTTCCATATTGACCTCTTCTTACTTTTTCTAAAATTCTTTAACAATAATGATAGTACTTTGAGAAATACTTGTCAATCACAACTAAAAAGACCTCGCTATCTGCAAGGTCTTTTTTATTTTATTTATAAAAATTTTATGAATTTTACTCTAACTTTAATTCAAGCCCAACATGTATTTATTCATATTTGCAGTGTAATTCATTGCACTATACATTGAATTTTGGGACTGTTGAATTGTAGAATACTCATCTTCCAGAGAAGACAATTCTGACTTGTAACCCTCGACTTCTTTTAAATTATCACCTCCTTTGGTCATTGATTCTAATTTCTTAGAAATCTTACTGAATATATCCGAAAGAGATTCCGAGGACGAAACACTTACCCCAACTTGATTGGCTAGCGATTTCGCCTTGGCTATCATTTCTGATTCACTTGAGGTTGCTTGTTGTGCATTGTTGGAATTTGCAGTTTTATAAACCTGTTCCAATTTTTGTTCAAGTTTTGTTATCAGAGTTTGAGCCTGCATTTCAGAAGTTACAGTGGACGGCTCAACTCCAAGTTGTCTGAGTTTTCGTTTTGTTTCCTCACTCAAATTTGAGCCGGACACGCACCCGAAAAAGCTATTATTAACCGAAGATGTTACTCCTGATATTGGCATTTATTTTGAATCACCTTTCTACATCTTTTTATTTAATTATTATTTTGCCTAAGTCAACATTATTTTTATCGGAATTATTTAAAAAATCTTTATCACTGCAAGAATACTTTTTACATTTATTTACAGATAATTTTTATATTGTTTTAAGGTTATGTTTTTTGTAATATAACCATGTAGTACTTTTGAAAAAAGGAGAGAACTAATGAAAAAATCAATTAAAGACCTTGGTGATATCAAGGGAAAAAGAGCGTTAGTAAGAGTTGACGTTAACGTTCCATTAGACGAAAACAAAAACGTTACTGATGACACAAGAATCCAAGCAATTTTACCTACAGTAAAATTTTTAAAAGATAAAGGAGCTAAAATTATTTTAATGGCTCACTTAGGCAGACCAAAAGGGGAATGGAACCTAGAATTTTCTCTAGAACCAGTTGCTAAATATTTAGCTAAAGTTTTAGGCGAAGATGTATTATTTGTTAAATCACCTGTAGGAGAAGGTGCTGATAAAGAATTAGCAAACCTTAAAGAAGGTCAAGTTGCATTGTTAGAAAACATCAGATTCTACAAAGCTGAAGAAGCTAAAGATGATGATATGACATTTGCTGAAGAATTAGCTAAATTAGGCGACTTCTACGTAAATGATGCTTTCGGTGCTGCTCACAGAAAACACACTTCAACTGCTAAAGTTGCTCATATCCTTAAACCGGCTGTTGCAGGTTTGTTGATGGAAAAAGAAATCAGATGCTTATCACAAGCACTTGATAACCCAACTCGTCCATTCACAGCGGTTGTTGGTGGTGCTAAAGTTTCTTCTAAAATCGGTGTTTTAGAAAACTTAATCGACAAAGTTGATAACCTAATCATCGGTGGTGGTATGGCTTACACATTCGTTAAAGCTAACGGTGGTAAAATTGGTAACTCAATTTGCGAAGACGACCAAATCGATACAGCTAAAGCTATCGAAAAGAAAGCTGCTGATAAAGGTGTAAAACTTGTAATGGCTACAGATGTTTTAGCAGCTGACGATTTCTCAGGAAACGGAACAAACAAATTCACAGCTATCAACGAAATTCCAGATGGATTTGAAGGCGTTGATGCTGGTCCTGATTCAAGAAAAGCATTTGCTGATGTTATTAAAGAATCAAAAACAATCTTGATGAACGGTCCTGTAGGGGCTTTTGAAAATCCTAAATTCGCTGAAGGTACAAAAGCAGTTCTTGAAGCAATCGTTGAAGCTACTAAAAACGGTGCTGTATCTGTTATCGGTGGTGGTGATTCAGTTTCTGCAGCTAAAAAATTCTGCAAAGCTGAA
>CALAWF010000097.1 GCA_937894665.1 uncultured bacterium
CAACGAGCCATAATATGCACTGGGTCGTTAAATCTTTTTGCAATTGCAAGTGCATTATATGCTAATTGTTCAACTATTTTTGCATTTTTTATATTGAGTTTAATTAAAAAACTGTAAATTATCCCTGCTAATGTTTCATTCCCAAGGTTAACCAGTTGTTCGGCTAGTCTTTTGGAGTTTTTGTTCATCACTTCTTTTTGTGATTTTTTGACAAAACTATCTCCGATATTTGCTAACATTGAATAAAAGGATTTGAGATCAATTTTTTCATTTTGTCTTGTTGAAGTTGTAACCCTTCTTGCAAGATAATTAAATGCGGATGCAGGATTTTCTATTTGTTTAGGTGTAAATGTCAGTTTAATCATTTTTGAATGTTATTGCCTTTCATAGGTGTATAACACTTCTAAAAATATAATTTGTTAGTTAGTTTGTTTTTCTCTGTAAGCATAAAAAGAACATCCAAGACATGTTAGTCCGAATAAAATTCCAAATCCCATAGTCCAATGATATGATGTAAGAAATGCCTTCGTATATTTTATACCATCTATAATTAATCCATTTCTAAAACTTTCAAATAAAGTAATTGTAACGGCAACACCTAGAATATTTCCTAAATTTCTTGATAGGGATAAAATTCCACTTGCAATACCAAGTTCTTCTTTTCTTACACTTGTGATAATTGCATTGTTTGATGGTGATTGAAAACATCCGTTTCCAATACCCATGATTATTGAAGCTAAAACTATTTGCCACATTTGAGTTGAGGTGTTAAACGATGTAAATATTATAAGTGCAATAATATAAATAGTTGGTCCAATTATTGTTAATTGTCTGCTTCCATGTTTTCCGGAGTAGCTCCCTGCAAAAGGTGCAACAACAGAGGACGCAATTGAATATGGTAGAATTAATAATCCTGTTAGAAAGGCATTATATTCCATTATTTCTTGTAAAAATAGAGGCAGCAAAATGCCATTTGTAAACATTGTCATATAAGACGTCATTACTGCGATATTTCCAAATGTAAAAGTCTTAATTTTAAACATTTTGAAATTAATAAGTGGGAAGTTTATTTTACTATCTCTAAAATAGAATAACCCTCCAAATACTAATGTTAATATTCCGAGAATAATTATTTTTAATGATTTCCAGCCCCACTCATGACCTTCTGAAATGGCAAGTAATAGTGCAAATAGGGCAACTGTAAAATAGAAAAATCCCCGATAATCAAATTTAAACTTCTTCTTTTTTACATATCCAGGAAGTAGTTTAAATCCAAGATAAGCACCAACAAGTGCTAGGGGTACGGAAGGTAAAAAAATTGCTCTCCATCCGAAGAAGTTTATTAATGCCCCTCCAACAGCTGGACCTGTCATCCCTCCAACTGCAACAAGTGAAGCATTTAATCCCAGAGCTTGCCCTCGTTTTTCTCCTTTAAATAAGGTTGCTATAACCGCAGGACCGTTTGCAATCATAATTGATGCTCCAAGAGCTTCAATACTTCTAAAAATTAGTAAAGTATAAAAGTTAGGTGCCGTACAATTTAATAATGCTCCAATTGCAAAAATTAAAAATCCTGAACCATAAACTTTATTTTTTGGAAAAATATCTCCTAGTTTTCCAAAAAATGGTAGAAAAACTGTCAATACAAGCATGTATGCAATTACTACCCATTGAACTTCTGTAAGGGTGATATTTAGTCCTTGTGCTATTGGATATAGGGCAAGGTTAACGGTGCTTGAATCAAGCATACCGAGGAAATTACCCATAATAACAAGAAGGCAAATGATTCTTTTTATATTTCTGTGCTTCATATTAAAATACTAGCATGCAAATTCAAGGACTTTCCGATTGTAAAGTTTTGTAATTATTGAAAGAATGATGTTTCAATAATATTAAGCTATTCCTTTATTATATTGAGTATTAGTTTCAAATATGATATAATAGTAATGTTAAATGTATATACTGGAGTTTTATGAGGATGAGATTGAACGATAAAAAACACGCATTTTCTTTAACCGAATTACTTATTGTAATGGTAGTGATCGCCGTGTTATTTGCAGCACTTGCTCCAATTGTTACTAAAAGGCGTAATGGTGCTTCTGTTTCAAGTGAAAATATATGGAATTATGTTAACGATGATGAACAACACAGGGATATATATTATGATTCAGGTGTGCCAAGATGGTCCTCAACCGCTTATATTGGTGTAAGACCCTCTTCATTGGGAAGTTCTTCTCCAAGGGCAAAAGTTGTTATAAATGCAAGTAGCAAGATTACTGCAAATGACAATAAACCTCAGCGTCAAATTCAATTCCGTTATGGTTCTGGAGATGGTGTAAATGCAGGCTCTTTATTTTTCGATAATGTTGGTAATCTTTCATTAGCAAGTAACAATGATGCGTTTGTTAATAATCGTAGTAATTCTGGTAATACAATTGCTGGATTAGGTGCATTTGGAAATCACTCTGTTACAAGTTCAAATAATGTTGCATACGGTGCAAATTCAATGAAATATTCTGGCTCTTCTAAGAATACAGTTGTTGGTTTTTCTTCCTTAAGAGAAAATAGTGGAGGAAATCCTCAGTCTAATATTTATCTAGGTGCAAATACAGGCAGTTTTATTGCTTCAAGTGGTAATAACCCACAGTATAATATTTCTGTTGGGGCTAATTCCTCAAATTCTCCTGATTTATATGGTTCAAATAATATTACATTAGGTTATCTTGTCGGCAATGGTTCTCATGTTTCTAGTGCTGATAAAGCTGCGTATCAAGATAATCTTTTAGTTGGTTCTCAGTATTATCCTGAATATGCAGATTCCCAGTATAATACTATTTTAGGTTATGATACTTTTGTTGGAGGACCTAGTAGAGTTCATAATTTGACAGCGCTTGGATATTTGGCTTGTAGTTCTATTACTACTAATAATATAGAAGGTTCTAGAACTTGTATTGGTTATACTTCCGGTGGTTCCAAAGGAATTACTGGGAAATTAACCCCTACAACAATAGAAACCGATAAGTACGATCACGTTTTTCTTGGAGGGGTTCCTCTCGGAGGTTTTAATGGCAGATCTGTTGTTGAAGTCTATAATCAAAAATCTGAGACTTCCAGTGGTAAATACCTTTCTCCTACGGTCGTGTTCAATTCAAATATTGTTATTCGTGGTAATTTTTATCCTTCACGAGATGGAGGTAAACCTGGATATATTGAATTTGAACGTGTTGCACGTGATATTGCTTCTTCCAGAAGAGATGATGACAAATGTATGAAATTTTTCCGTAGCCGTTGGTTTCAATGGTACCCTTGGTATGTAGAATTTCCGGCTGATGCTCATTCTCATTCTTATATGAATTTTTATGGATCATGTTCTGCAGATTTGAATGACTATCCAAGTGGATGTACTCATTTCCCGCAAATTTCAGATAAAAGATTGAAATTTGTTTTGTCAGAAAATACAGATGGTTTATCAGAAATCTCAAAATTAATGCCATATAATTTCACATTTAAGTCCGATAAAGAGAATACTTCTCAAGTTGGTGTTATGGCTCAAGATTTACAAAAAATATTCAAAAACTCAGTTACTGAGGGCAAGGATGGATATTTGAGAATCCGTTGGGATGAAATGTTTTATGCAATGATCAATTCAATTAAAACATTGGACAAAAAACTTGTTAAAATTGCATCTTCTATTACAAAGATGGAAGAAGATGTTTTGCAAATAAAATCTGAGCAAAAGAATATGAAAAAACAAATTGCAGTTTTGAATTTAAGAGCTGCGAGATTAGAAAGAAAATAATTGGAGTAAATTATGAAGTTTAAATTTAATAAATTTAAAGGTTTTACATTATCAGAATTAATGATTATGCTTGCTGTTCTTACTGTTTTACTTGCTGCATTTGCTCCGGTATTTACTGCTAGATATAAAAATGCTTCTGCTAATGAAATTTGGTCTTTTGTCCCAGATGATGACGAAGATGATGCTTATACTGATCAAGTTAACCATGCAATTGCCGGACAGGTATTTATTGGTATTACTCCAGTAAGTGGAGCAGATGTTTTAAAGGCAATAAAAGATAATCAAAGTAGTACAGGAAAAACACTTTATTCGAAAGTTGTAATCAGACCGACTGAAAATCTTTCAGGTTTGTCTGATAAGCGTCAAAAACAGTTTCAATTCCAATATGGAAATCAAAAAGCAGCTCTATTTGCTGGTAATAATAATATGTTACTTGGTGGTGAATACCTTAATATTGAATCGGATGCTACTGATAATACCGCTTTTGGGGTTGGGGCGTTGAGTGCATTATCTACAGGTAAACAAAATACAGCTCTTGGAAATAATTCATTATATTCATTAAATAATAATAGCTATAATACAGCTATTGGGGCTTATTCTGGAACCCGTTACGGTGCAGATTCTAATACTTTGATTGGATTTAATAGCTTTTCTAACGGCAACAATACTACTGTAATTGGGAATTCTAGTTTTTCTTCAGGTAGAAGGGGAAGTTATTCTACTATTGTTGGACATGATTCAGCATATAAAGTAGGACAATATAATACTGTAATTGGTAATAATTCTGCAAAGAACTCTGGTTCATATAATACTATTATTGGTAATAGTGCATTAACAAATATCAGTGCAGATGATTATAATACGGCTATTGGTTATGGTGCTTGTTCGGGAGTAACAGGTTCTAATAAAACTTGTGTTGGCTATAATTCCGGTTCAATTAATAAAGCCTCTAATATTGACTTGCTTGGTGGCGACGAAGAGCGAATTTTTATTGGCGGACCAGTAAATCAAGATGAGCATGCTCTTTCTGGTGATTTGGGTAAGTTAGGATCCCTTGGTGGTGTTTCTGTTTTGGAAGTTCACAACATCGATGGGACAACTAACAGATGGGGGAGTAGCTCTAAAAGTCGTATAGTTGGTAATTCTTCTGTTGTTGTAAACGGGAATTTAATCGTTCGTGGACAATTTTATATGAATACCGTTACCTCAAGGATGTCAAACTATTCTCCGTTAGTTGCTTTTAGAGAACAGAAGCCAAAATCATTACTTCAAAGTGCCCATGTTTTTAGCGGATATGATGGTCAAGAGCGGAATTATACTACAAGAACTAAATGTGGGCGAAGATGCCGAGTACATAAATATGATTCCGGTGCCAAATCATGTACTTGTTCAAAAGGTACGCCAAGTTATAATGATGCAGGTATTGTTTCTTATGATTGGTCATCTAACACTTTACAGAATGGCTCTAAAGAAAAACCACATGAATGCATGGAAGGTCCTCAAGTTGGAAAGTATTATGACCGTTCATTAAATATTGAAATTACGGGAGGTCCTAAAGGAGATAATCCTACAGATGATGTGAATGAGGCTCATACTTGGTCTGGGGAATCTTGTTGTCCGAAGTTGTTATCAGATATTCGTTTAAAGAACGTTGGTATACCTTTCACTGCAGGATTAGAAGAAATTAAAAATTTAAATATTTATAATTATACCTATAAATCAGATTCTACCAAAATGCCACACGTTGGTGTTGTCGCTCAAGATTTAAAACGTGTCTTCCCTGCCGCAGTGTCAAAAGATGAGAATGGTTCTTATCAAATTCGTTGGGATGAAATATTCTATGCTGCTATTAATGCTGTTAAATCTTTAAATTCTAGAGTTGAAGCGTTAGCTAATCGAGTTGCAAATGATCAAAAACGAATTGCGACATTAAAAAAGGATAATGCACAACTTGAACAAAAAATAAATTCTTTATCTGCAGAGTTGACAGAGTTGGAAAAGAAAAATAAATAAAGAACTGAACTTGTTAATAAAAACCTCGCTAATACTAATTAGCGAGGTTTTTATTGTTTGTTATATTTTAATCTGATTATGCACAACCACATCCACAAGAACAAGCCTTAGCTTTTAATTCTTCAGCTTTATCAACATGTTCCCAAGGAACATCAATATCAGTTCTGCCCATGTGTCCATAAGCTGCTAATAATTGATAGAATTTGCCACCATTTTTAGCTGGCAAGTTTCTTAAATCAAATTTCTTTATAATTCCTGCTGGGGTTAGGTCAAAGTTTTCAGCAACTAGTTTTGAAATTTCATCATCTGAAATTCTTCCAGTTCCAAATGTATCAACAAAAATTGATAGAGGTTCTGCAACCCCGATAGCATATGCTAATTCAATTTCACATTTATCCGCTAAACCTGCTGCAACAATATTTTTTGCAACATATCTAGAAGCATAGGCTGCTGAACGGTCAACTTTTGTTGGATCTTTTCCGGAAAAAGCTCCTCCGCCATGTCTTGAGTATCCACCATAAGTATCAACGATGATTTTTCTACCTGTTAAGCCTGAATCACCTTGAGGACCACCAATAACAAATCTTCCAGATGGATTAATTAAAATAATTGTATTTTCATCCGGTTTAATAGCCTCATTTTCAAATACAAAATTAATTACAAGATTTTTTAAATCTTCTTTAATAATATCTTGTACTTTTTGATTGTCTGAAATTCCATTGATTTCAGGGTTATGTTGAGTTGATAACAAGATTGTATGAATTCTTGAAGGTTTTCCATCAACATATTCAACTGTAACTTGAGATTTTCCATCTGGTCTTAAGTAATTAACTAATCCTTCTTTTCTAATTTGAGCAAGTCTATAAGATAATTTATGAGCTAGACTGATAGGTAATGGCATAAGTTCAGGTGTTTCATTACATGCATAACCAAACATTATACCTTGATCCCCTGCCCCAATTTCTTCTGTTTCTACTGTTGAGGTTGCTGCATTTTCTTCTCTTGATTCAAATGCTTTGTTAACACCGTTACCAATATCTGTTGATTGCTCGTCAATACTTGTTAATACAGCACAAGTGTTAGCATCAAATCCGCCAGCGTTAGAGCCAACGTAACCAATATTTTTGATTGTGTTTCTAACAACTTGAGGAATATCAACATAGCAATCCGCTGTTATTTCTCCGCATACAAGAGCCATACCTGTTGTAACTGTAGTTTCAGCTGCAACTCTTGAGCTTCTGTCTTTTGTCAAAAATTCGTCCAAAATCGCATCGGATATTTGGTCGCAGACTTTGTCTGGGTGTCCTTCTGTAACTGATTCAGAAGTGAACAAAAAATTTCTTGATGTCATTTTTTATCTCCTTAATTTATTTTGTACGCCGGTAAGTTTTTTAATTCCAACCCGGCACTCCATTTTCTATATAGTGTAGTTCAAACGCTTATTGAAATCAAATTATTAATATTTTTATAATAAGAAAAATTAAGCAGTTGCCAAATGACAACTGCTTATCGATTGTAAAGTAATTTTAATAGTTATTTGTTTTTAATCTTTTCAATTCTTGTATTTAGAGCATTTACTTGAGTTTTTAACTCTACATTTTCTTGTTCTAATTTCGCAATTTGTGTTTCAACTTTTGTTGCCCTATTTACAAGATTAACAATTTTTTTGTCTAATTCTTTAATTGCATTTATAGAAGCAAAAAACATTTCATCCCATCGAATTCTTAAATATCCATCCGGTCCTTTAAAAACAGAGTTTGGAAATATTTTTTGTAAATCTTGAGCCATAACCCCAACTTGAGGATGTTTAGATTTATCATTTTTAAATGTATAGTTATAAATTTTAAGTTGATTAATTTCTTTTAACCCTGCAATACTCTTTGTTCCAATATTTTTTAGTCTTCTATCAGAAGAGGTCAAATTTACACCATTTGTATTAAATGTATATGAGGTTTGATCAGTTGAAACTTTGTAATCTGAATGATCACCC
>CALAWF010000098.1 GCA_937894665.1 uncultured bacterium
AAATTTTTCTTCCACCAATTTGAATAAACTTACCCCCCAAGAAGATTTTATTCTGGGTATCATGCTCGGATATTCTCGAAATGAACAATACACAAGGTTTTTGAGCAAAATTAGTCCAACTGTAACTTTTTGTAAAAATAGTAAAAAAAATATCCTCCAAATGGTGTATCCATCAATAAGTTGATGCAAAGATTGAGAAAAAGCATGCTTTTCAGTAATAATAAGCATTTCCATAGGGTTGATATTCTCTATTGTTAAGTTATGTAAAGCATTGTATCAAAAGACTTTAGGGGGCGGAAATCATGACCCTGACATGATTTCCGCCATATTGGCAACAAGTGAAAAACACATCGAATAAATATTTTGGACTTAGCTCAAAGATAGAGTACAATTAAAGTATGCTCATGAATGGAGCTACTTTCTTGTAGAGGTGAATGATTGATGTTTGAAACAGTAAAAAATAATCTTTTGCAAATACAAGAAGAAATCGCACCTTGTAAACCAAAAATAATTGCAGTTACAAAGTATTTCGACAAAGAAGCGATAATTTCTGCATACAATGCGGGATTAAGGGACTTTGGAGAATCTAGAGTAATTGAGGCTTCGGCAAAAATAGAAAGTCTGCCGGAAGAAGTGAGAAAGAATTCAACATTCCATCTTATCGGACACCTACAGACAAATAAAGTTAAGCACGCCATCAAAACTTTTGATTATATTCATTCTGTAGATACTGTTAAACTTGCACAATGTATTTCAGAACACGCCGAACAAATCGGAAAAGTTCAAAAAGTACTCGTAGAAGTTAACAACGCAGGAGAAGAGCAAAAGTTTGGATTTTCAAAAGAGGGGATATTTGAAAATTTTGAAGAGATGAAAAACCTCAAGGGAATTGAAATAGTTGGGGTTATGAACATGGCACCTTTAGGAATAGCAGAAGAGGAAATTAGAAAACTGTTCTCAGAAATCATTCAAATTAGAGATGATTTAGAAAAAGAATTTAACTGCAACTTGAAAGAGATTTCAATGGGTATGAGCCAAGATTACAAAATCGCAGCTCAAACAGGTTCGACAATGCTAAGGATAGGTAGAAAATTATTTAGATAACAGACGGAGGAAAAATCGGTGGCAGCAATAGCAGATAGTTTCAGAAAAGTAGTAGATTTTGTAATGGATGGATTCCGTGGTGAAAATCCATTTGATGATATAAATGATGAAGATTATGATGATAATGATTACGATTACGTTGAAGATGGAAACGCTTTAAGAGAACCGGCTCCATCATTCACACCAGTTCCAATGATGGAAAAACGTCAAGAATCAAAAGTTATCAACCACCCAAGCATTAACAGAGGTGGAAGTGAAGTTGTAGTTGTTGAACCTCGTTCTTTCGATGATGCTGCCGCTATCGTTCAACATCTTAAAGATAGAAAAATTGTTATGCTAAACCTTCACTTATTGGACAAAGAACAATCTCAAAGAACTATTGATTTCGTTTGTGGTGCTTCTCAAGCTCTTAACGGAAATCCTAAAAAAGTTGGAGATTTAGTTTTCGTATTTGCTCCAAGCAACGTAACATTATCTGCTGACACAACAGCACAACAAAGCAAATTTAATGATTCATTGTGGAGAACATCTCTACAATAGACATTTTTAGTATGAGAAGAGAGATAGTTTATAATTCGGGCAATCGTAATTCGATTGCCCTTTTTTTAGGGTAATACTTAACAAAATTATAAAAACTATCGACAAATTGTTATGTTTATTATATATTAGGGCTACATGCAGAAACAGAAACATAAAAGGAGAATTTTATTATGCAAGTTATATTAAAAAAAGAAATTCAAAACTTAGGTGAAGCTGGCGACATCGTTAACGTTAAAGACGGTTATGCAAGAAACTTCTTATTACCTCAAGGTGCAGCAGAAGTTGCTACAACAGGGGCTTTAGAAAACAGAGAAAAAAATATCGCTAGAATCAAAGCTAAACAAGAAAAATTACACCAAGAAGCATTAGAAAAAGCTGCAGCTATTGAAAAATTCGGTAAATTAGAATTATCTGCTAAAGCTGGTGAATCTGGTAAATTGTTCGGTACAATCACAACTAAAAAATTAACTGAAGAATTAGCAGCTCAAGCTGGTATCGAAGTTGATAGAAAAGCTGTTTCATTGAACGCTCCAATCAACAAAATCGGTAACTATGTAATGTTAATCAAATTAACTTCAAAAGTTAAATGCGAATTAAACATCTCAGTTTCAGCTTCAGAAGTTGTTAAAGAATCTATCGAAGAAACTGAAGAAACAGCTGAATAGTTTTGGATGTGTGAATGAATCAATATTCAGGTCTAAAGTTACAAGCGTTAGCAATTGGTTCACTTACACACAACAATATTGAAAAAGCTATGAATGTGGTGAAAAGAGATTTTTCTCAAATCCCATTTTTCCCGCAATTGAAAAACATCAACAAAAACGAAGACATGATTTTCCAAGTATTGGAAGGATTGCCTTCGTTTTTGCCTTCTAGGTTAGAAAATTTGTCTATAAACCCTGAAAGTAAAGAATTTTCTCAAGATTTAAAATCCTTTTTAGCAGATTTTGAACAAATAATTTCAGAAAATAATACTGAAATACTTGAAAACTACAAAATATCAAAAGAGTTTTCTTCCTCTTTTGAAGAATTTGAGAAAATAATTAAAGAAACTAAACCCCCATTTGCCAAAGGACAAATTGTCGGTCCGTTTACACTCACAACAACACTTAAGGATAATAATTGTATTGCCGTAATCAATAACAAAACAGTACAAGATGTTGTTATCAAATTATTAAGTCTTAAAGCCCTTTGGATAATTAAAAGAATCAAAAAAGCTAATCCCGAAACAATACCAATTATTTTTCTTGATGAGCCATCAATTTCAAAACTCGAACATACTACATATACAAAAATTTCAAAATCCGGTGTTAGCCAGATGCTAAAAGAAATTTCAGATATAATAAAAGCAAATGGAGGAATAAGTGCAATCCATTGCTGCGGAAAATGTGATTGGTCAATCCCAATAAATGCAGAAATAGAAATCCTTAACCCTGATGCTTTTACATTTGCTGAGAATTTTAGTATCTATGCTCCAATGATAAAAAAACATCTCGAACAAGGGAGAAAAATAGCTTGGGGGCTTGTTCCTACAGATAATGAAAAAATTAAAACAGTAACTTTAGAAATTCTGATAAAAAAATTTGAGCAAGCTGTAAAATATTTGACTAATAAGGGGATTGATGAGAAACTTATTATAGACAATTCACTAATCACATCTTCTTGCGGAGCAGGTTCATTAAGTATAAAGGACTCCGAGCGAGCAATGGATTTAGTAGCAGAATTATCAAAAGAATTAAGAGCGAGGTTATAGATTTGACTGTTAAATTAGCAATCACAGGAAAAAGCGGAAACGGAAAAACAACTATTGTAAAAGCATTTTTAGAACTTTTTAAGGAAATGTTTCCGGAAAAATCAATTTTACTATTTGATAATGATTTGACAGGAGAATTAGGACATAGTTTCGGTTTAGATATTAGAAACACTATTTATGGTATCAGAAGCGGAAAACACGAATATAAAACGGGTATTCCTGAAGATATGACCAAACAAGAATATATTGAATGGGCAATGGAAGATATTCTTGTACCACTAAGCGATAATGTTGATATAATAGTTTCTTGGTTTGTCGGTTCAAAAGATTGCAGATGCCCAATCACTAAACAAATAAATGATGCCGTTTACAAACTAATTAACAGATACGATATTGTAATCTTTGATTGTGAATTTGATTTAAAATACTTAAATCAACTCGTAGATACAGAAATGGATTGTACAATTATTGTTGCAAAACCGTCAGAAGAATCAGCACATCTTGCAAAGCGTATTGAAGAATTTAGTGCAAAATATGCCGCAGGAAACCAATTAGGCGTTGTAATCAACAAAGTTGACAATGACAACCTGTCCTCGGTTTACGAACTTTTAAATAAATATGAACTTGATGTTCTTGGAATTATCCCATTTGATAAAGAACTAAAAAATAATCCAATGACACGAGATTCAAAAGCAGTACAAAATGCAATAAAAGAATTTTATTTTAGATTAAATTTACCTCAAGCAAAACAATAGATAGCGAGAACAAATGACAACAATACTGGATGGAAAAAAGTTACGAGATAAAATAATTGAAAATTTAAAAACAAAAGTTGACAAGTTTGATAAAAAACCAACTCTTGTTGTAATTTTAGTTGGCGAAAATCCTGCCAGCAAAATTTATGTAAACAACAAAAAGAAAATGGCAGAAAAAATTGGTATTAATTCAGAAGTAATAAACTATCCTGCAAATATTACAGAAGATGAGCTTTTGAATAAAATTGAAGAACTTAACAATGATAAAAATGTAACCGCAATTCTAGTACAATTGCCACTGCCAAACCATATCTCAAAAGATAATGTAATGAACAAAATTACACCATCAAAAGATGTGGATGGATTTACACCTTACAATTTTGGAAAACTTTTTTCAGGCGAAATTCCTACAGTTTATCCTTGTACGCCAAAAGGGATTTTACTTTTGCTTGATGAATATAATATCGACCTCGAAGGCAAACATGTTGTAATTGTCGGACGTTCAAACATCGTTGGCAGACCTCTTTCACAAATGATGTTGAATAGAAATGCAACAGTAACAGTTTGCCATAGCCATACAAAAAATCTTTCTCAAATAACAAAAACTGCAGATGTGTTGGTTTCTGCAGTGGGGAAAAATATTATAGAAGGGGAAATGTTAAAAACTAATTGTGTGATAGTAGATGTCGGAATTTTCAAGGATGAAAACGGGAAAACCCGAGGAGACGTAGATTTTAAGAGTGCCTCAAAAATCGCATCTTTCATATCACCTGTTCCGGGGGGTGTTGGTCCAATGACAATTGCATCATTAATGCTCAACACTGTGGAACTTTTTGAAAAGAATTCTCTATAACAACTACTTATTAGTTGCTGCCTGATAGGTTCAATGTACAACTTGATTTGATATTGTTTTGAACAAGTGTCTTCATTGAAGAAATTTGGCTATCAATTTCTGTTATTTGAGAATCTAATAAATCTTTTTCTGAACCTAACTGTTCATCTAACTGTTCATAATAAATGTAATCAGCATCATCTTGATAATCTTTGTTATCATAACATTTTTGAATTGCACTCATTTGTGATTCTGCTAATTGAATTTGGTTTTGAATACCAACTTGTTGGAATTGTAAAAAGTTTTTTTGTAAAGTCAATAAACTCTTTTGACTTGCTAATGCTAAAAATGCCATATCTCGTCTCCTTATTTATTTTTTTATTGCTCTCTCCTATATAAAGTATTTTGAGAATGTCCAATTTCACAAAAGGATTAGTTTGTTACATTTGTTTACATTTACAATAAATGTAAATTACTTGCCTACCACATGTGCTTAGGGTAAAATAAGAATAATACTGGGGAGGAATCAGGTTTAATGCCGAAAATAGCAAGAGCATACAACAATAGAGATGGTCAAACATCAGAAATATTAAGTTACTCGCACTCACAGTTTGATAGTTATTCTTACGGTCATTCTTCTTATAGAAGACCTTCACAAACTGAATATAATGAACGTTACAAACATTTAAGGGAAGAAAACAGACATAACAGACGCCCTCGCAAACGTAAAACTTTTGCTCAAAGTATGGTGTCGGGTTTGATTATTTTATTCTTACTTGCCTGTGTTATGCCTTTTTCGTTCAATAACATTACAAAAGCAATGTTTGCTCCTACCCCATATAAAAATATTCAAACAGATTTAAAAGATTTAAGTTTCCCAACACATAACTATCTTTCAAATGCTTGGTCTATGGGGAATAGAGATTTCAGATTTGCAGCCAATGAAAAAGACGCTCAAATGATTCCGGTAAAAGAAAATGTTAACATGCCGGTTCTTCAAAGTGAGTTGACAAATCTTATGGCTCAATACCCAACCATTCAACCTTCTGTATATGT
>CALAWF010000099.1 GCA_937894665.1 uncultured bacterium
TCTCCTAGCCTCCCCCTAGGGGAGGAATTATGTTTGGACATATTTAAAATTTAGCCCCTCTCCAAGGGAAGAGGGGTTGGGGAGAGGGTTATTTAGTTCCTTTTTGATATATTTTTTCAAGTTCTAAATATACCCCTTCTAAATTATTATCAATTTCGTTATTCCAAAATCTTATTATACTGTAACCTTTAGATTGTAAAAATTGTGTCCTTTCATCATCTGCCAGAATATTTTCAGGAGTATTGTGCTGTCCTCCATCAATTTCGATAATCAACTTAATATCCTTACAAAGAAAATCAACAATATATTCTCCAATGGGTTGTTGTCGTTTGAATTTTAAGTTATGGAATTTGTGATTTCTAATTATGTTCCATAACTTTTGTTCTTGTGGTGTTTGATTTTGTCTTAGTTGTTTTGCCAAAATTGTTAATTTATTCATAGGAAAATTTTATCATGAATAACCCCTCTCCTAACCTCAGCCCTACGGCACGCAGTTTCAAGAAGTTAGACTTATGCGTTTAGTATGCCACCTCACCCTGCCCTCTCCTCAAGGCGAGGGTAAAAGTTGTTGGTTCAGCTAGTGTCCCTAGGAAAGGAATGTTGTTCTCCTGCTTTTCTCAGAATGATGTATCTACCTTTAACCACGTTCGAGTTCAAAGATTCTGAATTCGCTTGGTTCTAATTTTTCAAAATGTAGTCTATCTGTATGTTCGATTTCTTGAGCTTCATAGTCTTTTTCATTTAGTGAATACTCATTCTTCAATGTATAATCCCCAGGGATTGGAATTTCCTTATCGAAAATTGTGTATCCTTCAACGATTTCTTTATAAGACTCGCCTGTTGCTGCGGTTTTTGTTACCTTTTCTGTTGGGTATTTGTGATTTGAAACAACTAAATATGCTGTTTTCATTGGTTCTTTGGTGATTAACCACGCACTATAGCCATCTTCATCATCAATGATAATTTGTGCTTCTCCATCTGTAATAATATTATTATTTTTTACAAATCTATCAATCGCATCAAATTTTGTATAAAAATCTTCGTTATTCGCTCTTTTCATTGCAACTTCTTCACCAATGGTATATTCAACTCCGCCTTGAGTGAAACTTTCATCTCCATCAACATATAGCATTGGTCTTTGTGCAAATTTCCCACCGGGAAGAAGTTTATATTTTGCCCATTTATACAATGCTCCTTGTTCTCCCAGTTGAGCAGGGTATTGGTCGATGCAATGGAATTCCCCATCCTGGTTATTATACGTTTTCAAAATTGATAACATATTTCCTTTTTTGAATTTAACGTTGTAGTTGGTTAAATTTTGGTTATCTTCAGATATTTTTTCAGGTGTTTTATCGAATTGAGAAATAATATCATTTCCCCACAAAACGTCAAATTTCATATCTTGATGGTATTCTTTATAGAAATTATCCCACAACATATATTCTGCAAGGGTTGCAAAGTATGGGAATTTTTTCTTCATTGTAGTATTTAATTTATTCAATACATATCTCGGAGCTCTATAACTGATAGGTCTGCCGTTTTGTTCTGAAACTTCATCAACGATGTGGTCAATGTGGTCAACTCTAAAGCCATCAAAATTATAGTCTTGTTGAAGTTGTTTCATGCTATTAATAAATAATTCTATAACATCTTCATTGTATTTACCGTTTTCAAGATTTACAAAGTAGTATGGTGTTTGGCAATCTAAGTTTGCAAAAGCTGTAACGTCATCTCCCTTGAAATCGTAGTGTTTAAAAGTTGGGTAGCCTCCGCATTCGCTCATTCCGTCATAAATTGGTACTCCTGCAGAACACCACGCTCCACCCGGTGCAGGCCACAAACCTTCATTCATCAACGCTTGAATTGTATCAATTTGTTTTGTTATATCTTTTTCTTCTAGAGTTTTTTTATCATTTTTTAATCCTTGTATTTTTGCAACAAGTTCTTTGACTCTCTTTTGAATTTTTAATTGATAATTTCTTTCAAGCATTGCGTTTGAAAAAGTTTTTTTATGTTCAAGCATAATTCCGTCAAAGCTGTTGTACAATTCTTGGAATGCTGGGCTTAAGTCGCCTGAATTCCCTTGAAGTCTCTGAATATAAATATCTTTTACAATTTGAATATCATCCGAGTCGTGGTCTTTTGATAAGAATTCTGCAACTTCGTCGATTTTATTCATTAGTTGTTTTTGCAATTCTGTAATATCATACCAACGTGCAACTTGTGGGTTTGCAAGTACAAATTTTGAAAATCTTCCTGTTTGAGGAAGTATGTCATAAATGACAGGGTGTCCTGCAAGTTGTGCCATATGAATAAATGTTTGCAATTGTTGTTTTGCATCTATTCCTGTTAGTTCTTCGATGTGTTTATCTTTTAGTTTTTCGCTTACTTCGCTACTTTTGGGAAGATATGCACAACCAAATTCTCTTGGGTGGAATGGAATTAGGTAGATTGTTGTGTTGTAAATTTTATTTTCAAGATTCCCTGTCGGAAGAATTAAAAGTTGTTTTAACCAGTCAAAGAATTTTCCTGTTTCTTCTGATTTATTTCCGTTGCCGAGAGCTGCAAGGTTAATTAATTTGATGTCATGCCCTTCTTTTTTGAACCAATCAGAATTTTTTTCGTGATTTCTTGCAAGAGGGCTGATTTGATTAGGCTTGAATGAAAATTCTCCATTTTTGAAAGTGTTATTTTGTTTCCATTTTTCTTCCAATGCAAATAATGTTTCTTCATTTGTTAATTCATCAAGAGCTTTTTGGAAAGAATATGTTAAATATCCATACTTTTGAATGTGCATGGATAAATATTTCTTTCTGATTTCCGGAATGTTGTCTGACGGATAAGCTTTTTTTAATTCTGAATACACTTTGTTTAGTTCAACGTCTGTTGTTGCAGAGTGTTGCTCTTTCTTTGCAAATAAAAAATTAAACATAAATATCTCCCTATTATATAAAAATTATACCATAAGAAAATTTTTGAATTGTAAAGATTTCAATATTAGCTAACTAGGTAATAGTATCTTGAATTTAAAGTACTAAATTGAAAGTGTTGGATAGATGTTAGCCCCAACAAGATAATGGAGAATCAATTATGGAAACTAAGCAAGAACAAATTTCAGTAGTAATCGTAGAAGATTTTAAATTAACTCGTGTAGGATTGAGATGTGCATTGAATTCTAATCCTGATATAAATGTTGTCGCAGAATGTGAAGATGCTATTGACGGGATAAAACAAATTCAAAAACTTCAACCGGATGTTGTGTTGATGGATTTGGGTTTGCCGACAATGAACGGTATAGAGGCAACAGTAAAAATCAGAGAATTTTCTAAAGATATAAAGATTATTGTTTTGACTTCTCACGACAGGGAAGAAGAAGTTCTTGCCGCATTGAGTTCCGGTGCGAACGCTTATTGTTTGAAAGATATTGATCCTTCAAAGTTGGCAGATGTAATTCGTGATGTTCATCAGGGTGTATGTTGGATTGATTCAGTTGTAGCAAATATGGCGTTGAAATCTATTCCAAAGGTTGAAAATTCTGCAATTACAGGTTCAAAAATGTCTGACCATGCAAGAATACCTTTAACAGAAAGAGAATGCGAAGTTTTGAAACATTTAGTTGCAGGTAAAAGCAATACAGAAATTGCGAAAGAATTAATTGTAAGTGTTCACACTGCAAAAGCTCATGTATGTTCAATTTTGCAAAAAATGTGTGTGAATGATAGAGTTCAAGCTGCTGTGAAAGCAGTAAAAGAAGGTATGGTTTAATTTATCTTTTATGTGTTTATTATTCATTAACCAAAAGGCTGACATAATTTGCCAGCCTTAATCGTTATTCAAAATGTTTTAAAAATTCTAAAACTGTTTTTGAAGGAAGTCCGATTACGTTATCAAGTTCTCCTTCTACGGATTTAACAAATCCATCTGGCAGTTCTTGAATTCCGTAAGAACCGGCTTTGTCAAATGGTTTGAAGTTTGTTATATAAAATTCAATTTGTTCCGCTGTTAGGTTATTAAAAGTTACATAAGTTGTGGTAGATTTTGTTTTAGCTTCCATTGTTTCTGAATTTATTACAGATGTTGCTGTTACGACAAAATGTGTTTTACCTGAAAGTTCTGTTAACATTTTTGTTGCTTCATGATGGTCTTTGGGTTTACCAAGAATTTTGTTATCAATTACAACAATTGTGTCCGCTCCAATAACAAGATGTTTTTGCGGATGTAAATCTTTTGCTACATATAATGCTTTGTTATAAGCTAAATTTTCAACATAAGCATAAGAGAAATCCGTCTGGTCATGTGGTTCCACATAAGAAGACGGAATAATTTCAAAATCCAATTTTAGTTTTTTCAGAATATCGGCTCTTCTGGGAGATGAAGAACCTAGGATAATTTTTCCCATGGTGTTTGTCTCCTTGTTTACCTTATTCTATCTCAAATAGGCACAATTAGACATAAAACTTTTTATTGCTGTCCCAAAGATCTTTGGTATCTGGCTGTTCTTGCGTTGATAGCATAACATGCAATGTTCAATCTTTGTCTAAGCTCCATCATGTTACGAACTGTTGCAGCGTAATCATTCATAGCTTCTAACATTTTGTTTGGATCGACCATTGATTCCATGTTGTCGTGGTTATCAACTCGTTCTTCTTGATATTTTTGTACTAACATCTTATCGATGTAATCATCAGCACCAACGCCCATTCGTTGTCCTCCCATTGATTTCTCTTAAATTGTGTATCCTGTTCCTGTAAAAAATATATCCTAGATATTCCTTATATACTAATAAAGTATTTGGGATATAAAAAATTGCTTTTTTATTGCTTAATTGTTAAGAAATATTAATTTGAATTTTAAAAGTTAGAAAAGGTGTGAGTCATTAAGGGCTTCGCCCCCATATACGTATTCGTTATGCTGAACGGGTTTCAGCATCTCTATCTGGTGCGTTTGGACTAACCCCTCTCCCTACCCCTCTCCCACTAGGGGCGAGGGAAATGTTTGGAATGACTTATTTGTCTAATTTACTTAGTTCTGAATAGTAAAGTAATTATTTAACAAAACTATTCTCCAATTTCCATTTCCCTTGAAACAGACTTATCGACTAAAATATATAAACTAACGTAAATAATATTGATTTAACTGACAAAAAATATTTTTTTGAGCTATTATAAATATAGTAGAATTATATTAGGGATAAATAGCATGACAAATTCAAAATGTGAAGAAAAAGTAATCGGCATTCCTCGTGCAATGTCTTTTTACAATAACTATCCATTCTATTATGGATTTTTTAATGATTTAGGTATCAAAATTGTTTTATCTGATGTTACAACAAAACAAACAATGTCTGATGGTGCAGCGTTAGTTGTTACTGAAACTTGTTTGCCTATCAAGGTTTACATCGGTCATATTTTGAATTTAATTAACAAGGGTGTTGATAAAATTCTTGTTCCTTCTTTACAATCCGTTGATAACAAGATTTATAACTGCTCAAAAATCAGGGGGTTGCCGGATTTGGTTCGTAATGTTGTAAAACAACCTTTTACAATGATTGAGGCAACTTTAGATAAGTCTGAAAAGAATCAAGGACTTTATCATTTCTTGTCTGAAGCTGTAAAACCTTTCGGGATTACGGATATGAATGTTATCAAGCATGCTTCAAAAGCAGGTTGGAGATGTTATAACAATTTCTATGTTATGACAAAATCCGGTCTTCCTTATTCAAAAGCTCTTAGCTATGCATTGCAGGGTAAGGTTGTTATCTCTAACACGACAAAAGAATACCCGATTTCAATTGCATTAGTTGGTCATGGTTATAATATTTATGACGAACGTGTTTGTATGAAGATATTTGATAAACTTGAAAAAATGGATGTTAGAGTTTGTACATCTCTTCAATTGTCCGCAGAACAATTAGACGAAGGTATTGCTAGTTTAGGGAATGAAAAATACTGGGCAAACGAAGACGAAATGACAGGTAGTGCCGGACATTATTTGAAAGATAATAAAGTTGATGGTGTAATTACTATTACTGCGTTTGGTTGTGGTCCTGATTCGTTAATGGTTGAGAGAATTACAAGACGTGCAAAACAATTTAACAAACCATTATTGAACTTGACTATTGATGAGCAAACCGGTGAAGCAGGTTTTGTTACTCGTTTGGAGGCATTTGTTGATATGTTGTTCCGTAAAAAACGTGCAAGCATCGTTAACAAATTGAATATGAATCAGCAAGAAGGTTCTTATTCTCCAAATACTGAGTTTATTGAAACAAAGTCAATGAATTAAAATTAAAAGAAAGATAAATATTTAACCAATTAGAGAAAAATCTTTACCGAGGTTTTTCTCTAATTCTTTTATAATAGTTGATAACGGAATTTCTAATCCTTCTGCAATTCTCCAGAGGGTGCTAAGTTGCGGGTCTTTTATTGATTTTTCTAAGTCTGCCCACATTGATTTTGTCATCCCAATTTCATTTGAAATTAGACTGATAGACTTATTTTGCTTTTGTCTGTAGTTTTTTATAATCTCTGAAATTGCTTTTTGTAACTTACTTTTGTTATCGTTGTAGCTCTGTTGCATGTTTATTCTTATATTATCTGTGCTAAGGCATTAACAACATCTTTGTCCCATTTAATACCTGCTTCGGACTTGATGATTTCAATTGCTTTTTCTGAAGCCATGGCTTTTCTGTACGGTCTATCTGATGTCATTGCAGAATAAGCATCTGCAGTTGCAATAATTCTAGAACCTAGCGGAATTGATTGTCCTTTCAATCCTTCAGGAGTTCCGGAACCATCTACCCTTTCTGTTTGGTAGGTAATATATGGAACAACTTCTGATAAGAAGTTAATATTCATCAATAAGTTTACACCAACGTTTGTGTGATTTTTGATTTTTTGTAATTCTTCCGGTGATAATTTTCCGTTATTTGCAAAAATCTTTTCCGGAAGTGTAATCTTACCGATGTTTTGTAGTAATCCTGCATAGTAAATTAGGTCTGTTGTTTTTTCATTTAATCCTAATTTTTTACAAATTCCACGAGCAAGTTTTGCAGTGTTTCTTGAGTGAGAAACAGTATATTGACCTTTTTTATCAACAGCATTTGCCAATGCTTCCACAAAGTTTTGTTGGTAATCACATAAATCTCCGATTAGTGCTGTCAATTCTGCTCTTGCTTGTTTTAGTTCAAACTCGTTAGATTCGTTATTGATTAAATTATTTGTTTGTTCAATTTCGTTTTGTAATGTGATTGTTGTTCCAAGAAGGTTTGCAATATTCATAACAAGTTCAAGAAAATCTTCATCAAGTTTGTTTTCAGATTTAATTTCAATAACTCCAACCGGAACAGATGAACTCCTCATTGGAATATATATAAATCCATCTTTTTCTAATAGTTCGCTATGCATTAATTCTTCTAACTGAACTTTGCAATTTTCTTCTTTATCTGTTGAATTTCCTGTAAGAATGAGTTTATTTTCATCTTTCACAAGATAAATTCTACAGCTTTGAACTTCTATCATTTGTACAATTGACTTTGCAATAGATGTATAAATTGCGGTTTCTTCATTGCTTGAAAAATTAAGAACACAAAGAGTATTCTTTGAAGAATATATGTCTGTTAATTCTTTCAGTTGATTTTTTAGACGTTCTTTTTTGTTAGATTTTGAACTGATTTTTTTTGCTAAATCTTCTGAAATTAAATTTTCAGATATAAAATCGCCAAGGTTAAGTGCAAACATTTCTTCTATAGGATCACTTCCAATCATATATTCTGATTGCCCGAATAATGATACTCCTGTTTGCTTTTTCTCTTCTTTATCCATAATTTTTCCTTTTTGAATACATGCCTTCTTATTTATATTTACGGCATAAATTTCAAGAACTTTAGCCTAAATTTAAAAAATTCATACTAAAGTATGGTATTTTTCATTCAAAAGTATTTTAAAGTTTGTAATAATTTTTGATATTCCCGTTCTATTCAAAAAAGACCTTGAGTTAAATTCCCAAGGTCTTTTTAAAATTTATTTTGGATTTATTAGTAACCGATAGCCCAATTAAATCCGCTAGAAGCTGTTTTTGTTGTATTGATAACAGCTTTTTTATTTGAACTATTTAAAGCTGTAACTTCAATAACTTTATCCGCTTTTTGAAGAAGATTATATTCTCCAATTTTACTATCTACATTGTTGAAAGATTTGTATTTGTCTAATTCTGCTTGTAAATCTTGGTTTTCAGCATTCAATCTTACAATCTCATTATCCAAATTATTCATTTTGGCTTCATAGTTCATTGCGATATAGTAGCTAACAAATGTTATTGCAATTGTAATCATCAAACAGCAACAAAGAGATTTGTTAATTTTTCTAGTTACCATTTCACGAATTGTCATCGGTTTAACTTGATAGAAAGAACCTTCAATAACAGAACTTTCTTCTTTAACCGGATTTGATGTGTAGTTACCTCCTTGATAAAGTAACTCATCATTTTCTTCAATTTTTACTCTCGCAGTATTATAAATCATTCCCTAAACTACCTACCAATAAACTTTCTTATATTGCTCTTATTTTCTTATGCACCTTGCAATTCTTAATTTTGCACTTCTTGAAGGTGGATTTTCTCTTATTTCTTCTTCTGTAGCCATTATCGGTTTCTTGTCGACCAATTCCAATGCTGGAGGAGGACAATGACAAATCATTTGATTTTTTTCGCAATGGCAGCGAGTTGAATAATATTTGAATGTTTGTTTCACAACTCTATCTTCTAAAGAGTGGAAACTTATTACACTTATTATAGCACCAAAGTCTAATAAATCCAATACATCATTTAATGTGTTTTTAACATTTTGTAACTCGTGGTTTACTTCAATTCTAATGGCTTGAAATACCCTAGTAGCTGGGTGTATAGAGGTTTTTACTCTTGGTGTTGCGTTTACAATTAGTTCTGCTAATTCGGTTGTTGTTTGTAGAGGTTTAACCTTTCTTTTTTCGACAATTGCTTTTGCAATTCTTTTGGAAAACCTTTCTTCTCCGTATTCTGAGAAGATTTTAACCAAATCATCTTCGGAGTATCCGTTTACGACATCATATGCAGAAAAATCTGAATCCATATTAAATCTCATATCAAGCGGGGCTTCTTTAGAAAAGGAAAATCCTCGTTCCTGCTTTGTTAACTGGTGATAAGAAGCTCCAAGATCAAATAAAATTCCTCCGGTAATTTTTTCTATGCCTAAATCTTTTAAAACTTTCTTAATATTTGTATAAGAACTTTTTACAATTGTTAAGTTTTTGTAATCTTGTAATCTTTCCGATGCAGCATCAATTGCATCCTGGTCTATATCAAACGCAATTAGTCTTCCATTGGGCTGTATTCTTTTCAAAATGAGTTCACTATGACCTCCTCCTCCAAGTGTACAGTCAACATAAACAAGACCGTCTTTACAGTCTAAAGCGTCAACGGCTTCATTTTTCATTACTGTATAGTGTTTGAAATTTTCCATACAATTATAATATCATAAATTGACATTATAAGATGTAAAGATAATATTATGATTTTTAACTCGTCAAAAAGAGCCATCAATTGATGGCTCTTTGCTTTTTCATATTTCAGCTATTTTATTTTCTACATGATAAATCCGGCTAAACCTTCTTTATCAAAAATTTCCACAAATTTGTCGTATGTACAACTTACTTCTTCGCCTGATTCATCGACAATTTGTATTATGTTTTGAATATCAACATCTTTAAC
>CALAWF010000100.1 GCA_937894665.1 uncultured bacterium
TATTGGTCGTTTTCGGTTTTGAACATAGTTTTCAGGCTCCTTTACTTTTACTTTTTCTTTTTTTATTTCTTGTTTTTCAATTACAGGGATTTCTTCAGATGCAATTTCTGCCTCAATAAGTTTTGATTTGATTAAATCAATATCCTCAAGTGAAAAATGCTGTTTAACGGCTTTCAATGTTTTATTCTGTAATTGTTTTTGTTTTCTAATCTTTTGCTTGTAATCTTCTATATCTTTAATTTCACCCATCAAATGAGCAAGCGGATGTGTCGCTGTTACTCTATCGGCTTTGCATAAAAATTCACCTTTAATGGAATAAATTTTTATGTATGAAAGGTCGTTTAAATTGTATTTAATAATACATTTTTCTCTAATTCCATAAAGTGCATCATTAAAATAATCTGCTTTTAAGAATCTGATTCCATTCCTGCCGATATGTTTAATTTCAGTTGCCATCATCAAATCATCAAGTTGTGATTCATTAATATTTTGTCTTTCGATACTATCCAACATTTGCTGAATAGTTTTTGTTCTATCATTAGGACAAGGTTGGGAATGCTTAAATTTCAACCATTCTCTAACCAAGATTAATGCTTGTTCAATAGTTGGAACAAAATTTGCTTTTTGTTCGTGGATTTGCTTGTGCAATTTTTCATTTCTGTTCATATAAGCAGGCTTGTTATCAATGCTCGTTCCAATGTAGCTTGGCATAAGTTTTTCAAAACTTTCTTGAAAATCCAAGAAAAATCTTTCAATTACTTTTGCTCTTGCATTATATGGAGTTGCGTAAACCGGTTTAATTCCCAGTTTCTCATAAATTCCTGTAAAGCCTAATTCTTCAAATTTTGAATCACCATTAAAGAATTTTGATTTAAATGCTCGACCATTGTCTTGATAAACATACTCCGGAATTTTATCCATTGTTAAAATCGCATTTCTCAAGGCTGATGCTATATTTTGTGTATTTTCTTCGAGCATAATATCATAACCGACAAGTCCGCCTGATTTCCAATCTAAAAATCCGATAAGCGTTGCTCTTGATGGTTTACCTGTAAATGGATTAATAACTTGAAAGTTTAAAGTATGTCCATCAGCTACTAATACTTGCCCAACTTTAAGCATACTTGTATCTCTCACGATATACGGCTCAACTTTATCTTTTAGAGCTTTCATTCCATCACGAGCAAGAGTCCATTTATCTAAGTTATTTGCTTTGTACCATTTTGCATATCTTCTTAATGTTACTTCAGTTGGAATATTTTCGGCATTCTTTTCTTTTAAAATATATTGAGTT
The DNA here is from genome assembly GCA_937894665.1 of uncultured bacterium. Classification (GTDB taxonomy): domain Bacteria; phylum Cyanobacteriota; class Vampirovibrionia; order Gastranaerophilales; family Gastranaerophilaceae; genus Zag111. The sequence continues at coordinate 1,295 of CALAWF010000100.1, forward strand.
AATGTTATTGCTCGACCGATAGAAAATTTATTTGGTGATAAAAGTATATTTAAAAATATTTTAATCTCATTTTCGCTAAGACTTGTTCTATAACAACCGTTTGCTGTGTAGTTGTAATTACCAATCAAAACAGTCCAGTCATTTTTATCTTCTAATAATGCTTTCCACCGATACAAAGCTCCGATACTGATTTTACCTAAAACATTAAATATTTTAGAATACAACAAACCTGTATTATATGTTGTTAAAAATTCGTTATCGGCAACTTTTTTAGAAATTCCTTTTTGTTTTTCTTCCAACCGATAATTATTCCAAATTCTAACCAAATCATACTTTGCAAGTGCCATTTCTCTTTGTTTAAACGAAATAATTTGTTCCTTTTTAGTTTGAAAATTATGTAATTCAACAATATTATTTGTCGTTGCAAGAGTATCATAATATTCGTGGATGTATTTTAATTGCAAATCTTCTTCGATGCTCGACAACCTTATTTTATATAATTTCCCACCCTTGCCTTTTTCAATTTTTATTTCATATTTTGAATTTTTACTGTTAAAAGATAATCGGATTGCTCTTTTGGAAACTCCTTTTAGTTTGGCTAAAATATCCACGTCAATCCAAGTTTCAGCGGTATTAAATTTTTCAAGTAGGTTTTTCATACTTCCATCAATCACTCCAAAGTTATCAAATTGGAAGTCTGTTTGTGGAAAAATTTATCAGAACAACACATTTGAAAAATGTTAATCAAACAAGAGAAACTTAATCATTACATTTTTTGAGATTACATTTTTACTTCCCTTAAAATTTTATAAACGTCAAATAAGTTATTTTAAATAGGTTTCCGACTACCGGGAAAATTTTTAATATTACATACTAAAATGTAATGGTTTTTATCCGTTTTTATCCTCTGAAATCTTCAAAAAACAAGCATGTTTGAGGCTAAAATGCCGATTATTAAAAGGAAAAAGGATAATTCCAAGGATAAGAAAAGGATAAATCGGATATTTTTTATATTACATTTTTTTAGACATGGAAGCGGCAACAAACCCCAACAATACTAACATTTTCCCCAATAGCTTACCTTTACATATTTATAAATCTATCCTTCTCTTTATATTGGCAATATATCTAGATTTTAGGGGTAGGAAATAATCAATCTATCCGTACACTAAAACGGTCAAATTAAACATTTTTAGGTTGAACGGTTAGAATGATTGTTTAGAAAAGTTGGGTGTTTTACTAGATTATTATTGTATTTTAGCCCTGTGTGGGAGTTGTACGGATAAAATGATTATTTCGGCAAAGTCCATTTTGAGAATTTTAGTTTTTTGAAAAATTTTTCAATTGATACAAAACGGACACAATACTCGGAAGTGGTGTTCCAATTAGAGAACTTCGGAGCTAATGTGTTCCTTGATGAAAGATAGTTATATAAATATAAGCAAAGCTTTTAGCTCCTCACTCGTTGAAAGAATTGGTATTGGTAATAATGTCATTATAGCTGCAGGTGCTGTTGTTACAAAAGATGTTCCGGATAATTGTGTTGTGGCAGGTATTCCTGCTAAAATTATTAAAACAATAGAAAATGACGTATTCTAAGCTGAAAAAATTTTTAATTTCTTCATGTAACATCAAACTTTGCAATAAATATTTATCAGTTAGTTTGATATAATTTATCTTTCAATTTGACAAGTTGGACATCTCAAATTGAAAGTTTTTGTGGAAGTCGGAAGAAATTTCAATTTTATGTCCAACAATTTCAATTTCGGCTGTCCAATTATATAAACTAAGTGTCTAGTTATACTTGAGATTGCCCATCGGAATTCTAAAACTACCGCTAAAATTCAAGTTTGATTGATTATTTTTAATTTGCATTTGCATTTATATTTCCTTGTCTTTTGGTGTGTATTACAAGTGTTCCGAATATGAATCAAAAATGTATTTTACATCCGAATCATCTTCAGGTGTTTTATACTTTTCAATATCTTTTTGGGTAATTGGTCTTGAATACATTCTCATTCCGCCCCCATTACCCATAATTTTTAACTCAAAAGCATTTGGAATATTTTTTACGGCTTTAATCCCTGCCTCACCATCTTTTGAAGCATTTTTGCCGGCAGCCGCATAGAATTTCTTTATAAATCTATCAAACAAAGAGACATTTCCCTTGACACTTTTCCAAAGTTCCATTTTTGCTCTAGGCGTAATCACAACCTTACCTGCAAATTTTGAATTAATAACATCAGGTTTGTCAAAATTCCAAGAATTTACCTTTCCCAAAAGTTCTGAAATCTCATTTGCTGCGATATTTTTATCGTCAATAGAGTCACATTCGTCAATATATTGAGAGATTTTTGAACCTACAATCTTCTTTAATCGTGGTGAAACATTTTGATAATCCTCAAGCAACGTCAACATTTCGCTATTACTACGCAAATTGTTAAGCATCAAATCCATTACCAAATTGTACAAATCAAAATCTCCATGTTCTTCCAATTTGTCGAGTTGCGAATACAATTCCAACTCTGTTTTTTCGTTGTTGCAATAAGTGTGATAATCCAACGAACCATCTGTTTTTTTATAAGAATTCAATTCTTTAGCAACAAAATCATCAAAGGTTATATCTTTATCACATGAAGCCTGATACTTGTCACCCAACTTCATCAAAGAAAGAGCTTTGGTTTCATCCAAATTCCCGTTTTCATCCATCGATTTTTCGATAACAGAATATACATCATCAAAATAGGTTGCATCAATATTTGAATCAGACAAACAAACTTCACAACGAGCTTTTAATTCAGAATTTTGAATTTGACGAACAAGGAAACCGAACCTATTAAATTTATCTTCGTCAATAACTTCCTGCGGAGTCGATGTTTTAACAAGCTTTTTAGTTTCAACCATGCTGATATTGTTGTCTAATTTCGGTTTATTCATTCTCCTGTATGCAAGTTTTTCATTGATAAGATTAACAGTTTTTACTAAATCTTTTTGTAACAACTCAACCCTTGCCGGTGTCACATAAAAGCGATAAAATCTCGCTTGATAACGTTGCTCTAGTTTTTCAAATGATTTTTTTATAGCTTCTTTATCCAAATTACTGGTCTTACAAAATTCAACAAAATCTTTATCATAATTTAACGTATTTGAATTATGGAAGAATTTTCTAGCCATTGGTAATTGTTGCTTGTCATGATATATATCTAAGTATGCACTATCCACAACATTTTTCATGAATTTGCTAACATACCATTCGTTTTCAAATTTTGCTAACGGATTTGAGCCACCCTTGATTTTCCCATCCATTTTTTGTGAAATTTTATACAAACGGTACATGTACGCTGTTGTGAGATTATCCAAGGTATAAATTGTTGTATCAGGGTGTTTTTTTCTATCAACAATCAATCTTATAGGCATCCAGTCTCCATTGGTATAACTGGTAAAGTCTTTCCAAAAACGTTTGGTTGACTGCTGTCTGGCAAGCGTGTTTAATGTATTTTCATCCATTGCGGACAAATCATCAGACAATTTCAGCAATGCCTTTCTCGTTGACATACTGGTTCTGATTAAACTAACAAGCTTTTCATCAGGCTTACTCCACTCACCACGACCATATTTTGCAATGTTATTGGCTCGGACATCTTTACCGTCAGGGAAACGAACTTCAACAGACGCTACAGGTTGCCAATCTACATACAATTTCTTTAACACATCCTTAACGATATCTGTATAATTTGCATCCTTCAAACGGTACGCATAAGTTTTCGGATCTAAATTCGAGGTTGCCTGAATTCGAGCAGAATTATAGATCTGTTCTGACAAAGGAGTCCCGTCCAACTTCAAAGATGACAATATATCTTTCATTGTCGGAATACTTTCTTTAGGATGGCAATAAGACGTCAAAATTTCTTTAGCATCATCAAATTTCTTCACCGAATTTACGATTGCTTTTAACTCATCAGCATCAAATTGACTTGTCAAATCTCTAATAAGCTCTTTATTTCCATCGCTTTGAGTTTCCAAATATTGCAACTCTTCATGTACAGCCTCCTTATGACGCTCAGGATTTGTTACCCTTATAAATCTTGGTCTGTTTTCCACATCCGCCAACACGGCTAATGGATTTCTAGGGTAAGAGATTTCAGGATATGTAGTTCTGATATCGTTTTCGGTTTCACAAAGATCCAGCAATTCATAATACTTTTTGTATGTCGGACGAAGCCTTATGCTACCCTTATCCAAAACTGACTTCAACTGATTATACAATTCATCTGGAACTCCACCTTCCTCATGAATTGATTCAAGGATATCCGAATAATAGCTACGAATAGAAGATATCGGTGTTTGCAATATCTTTAACTCTTTGTTATCCAAAGAAACAGGTGTAGAACATTCTTTATCCGATAATCCATCGGAAAACTCTTCGGGCGATAAATTATTAGCCGGGGCTGAGTTTTCGACATTTGCAATTTTATTATTATTTAGGGCATTTTGTATATTTACTCTGTAAATATTTTCAGCATTTGAAATTTTGTTAATCTTCATAAGAAATCCCAGAATAAAAAGTGTACATAAAACTTAAAACCACGTAAATAAAAACTTTTGCCAAAGCGTGTAGAATTATTAAGGAAGTTTTCGTACAATTTTTCATCAACTCTTGACTAATTGAACGTTTGTTTTATATTTTGATTATAAAGTATGGAGATTAGTCATGGAAAACAATTTCGGCTGTCCAATTATAGCAAGAGTGGCAAATTTAAAACTTTTGAAAATGTAAAAAATATATTGTCAGTTTCTAGTTTAGAAAAAAGATTAGAAAATTTATAGAACTAAAAAACTAAATGTCAGACATATAAATTTATAACAACGATAAATGTCCGACATTTAGTTTGAGAAATTTTCCTATAAAAAACGACAAAATTAAAATTTCTCGTTTTATGTGTCAGGCATTCTCAATTTATGTGTCTAATTATACTCAAATTGTGTGTCAAAATACATTGAGTGGTTTGATTATTACAGATGGTGTGATTATTTTTGGTAGTCCATTTTGATTTTTTTAATTAATAAAATTTTATGATAGCATATTGCTATGAATAAAATAGAAATTTATGCATATCTAAAAGAAAATAACATTTGGCATGAAATTTCAGAACACAATGCTGTTTTTAATATGTCAGAAATTTCTGATGTTATTCTTCCATATCCTGAATGTGTTGCCAAAAATTTATTTATCCGTGATAATAAAAAAAGAAATTATTATTTGATAACAGTCAAAGGTGATAAAAGAGTTAACTTAAAAGATTTTAAACAAAAATATAACACTTGTTCTTTGTCTTTTGCTTCTGAAAATGATTTGTTAGAACTTTTAGATTTACTTCCTGGTTCAGTCACGCCACTTGGAATTTTAAATGATAAAGAACATAAAGTTCAGTTTTTTCTTGATAAAGATTTTACAGAAGAACCAAAATTAATCGGGGTTCATCCTAATGACAATACTGCGACTATTTGGTTAAAGACACAAGATTTAATTGAAATCACAAAACAACACGGAAATATTGTTAATATTTTTGAGATATAAAACTTTTCTTATATTGACCAAAATAATCAAACCATTTGTTACAAATAATCATTTCAAGTGTTACGTTACACATATAAATTAAGTTCACTCAATAAATATTCTTTGTTTGTAGGGTATGGAATACGTGGAAAATCTATTTTCAAGAACTCTTTATACTTAGTTCTATACTTGTTAGAGTGTTAATATACTTCTCAGTCATAAGTCAAGTATAGCACGAATACATTAAGTTAGTTGTTATTTTAAAATGTATTTATTAAAGTATATAAAGCCTGTTGTTTATCTTTGTTGCTAATATACTACATTCATTTCAATTTCTTTATCTTGCCAGTATAATAAAAATATCAGCCGAAGTTGTCTGTCTTACCTTGCTTTCATTATTCATTAAATCTTATACAAATTAAGTTTACTCAATGCATCTATCTTTGCTCCTTTTGTAGAGTGAACATATCTCATTGTAGTTTTAACATCTGAGTGTGCTAATATTTCTTTAATGACATTCACTGGAACATTTGCTTTCGCTAATCTAGTACCTACGGTGTGTCTTAGATCGTGAAATCTAAAGTTTTCAATTTTAGCTTCTTTCAGTGCTGTATGCCATGCTTTTTTAATATCAGTATATGGTTTACCTGTGTTAGGATTTACAAATATATAACCAAGAGTTTTTATTTTTTGTGTCGGATGAAAATGATAGTTCAAGACATCATTGGCTACAGATTTGTCAAATTCAAGAACAATGTCAATAGGTTTTTCTTGATAAACACCAAATGAATTGTTGCTATATTCTGATAGTGAAAATGTTTCATCTTTTTCAAAATATTCATCTAGTATTGTTAAATTGCTAATTTTGTCAACTCTATACTGTCTTAAATCTCCAACATACTCATTGTAACCGACAAGATAGTATTTATCTGCAATAACAAGTCCGTATGGATTAAGTGTAATTGTTTTCATTTCTTCTTTTATTGGATAATCAAATTGTATCTTTTTAAATGCAAGCATTGAAGTTCTAATTGTGTATTGGAAGCTGGAAATTCTGTGGATCAACGTTGGGTTTCTAGTCATTGGTGGTGTATGGATATATTGATACAAATGGTGTGGATTATCCAAATCAAGAGGTTTCTTGCACTAATAAATCTATAACAACTTCTGGCTCAACAGCACCATGTTCAGTAAAAAAAGATTTAGATCATGTTACAGATATTTATCCATTCATTATTCATGATAATATTGTTGTTCCTGCAACAAACGCATCTACATTCTTATTTAGATAAATATTTTCCTCTATTCAAATGTTGACAACATTTGAATAGAGGAATTAAGATAGTTGAGAGGAAGTTTTTATATGAATATAATCTTGAACTGTATAACAGCGTCAAATGAAGAAAAAAAAATAGAAGTAAATGCTTCTATTTTAAAAAGTTCTTTATGTATTGAAGTTTTGCAACCGGAAGATGGCATTTCTTATCATTTGTTAAAAAATAATAATTCTAAATATGAACCCTTTTCTATATCTTTTGATAAAGAGATAATGGCTGATTTCCTTGATGTTGGTGAAAATTATTTTATTATTCGAGCTTATATGGATGGAATTTTTGTCTGGGAATCAAGTTCTTTTGTAGTTAGGATTGATTCTTTTGATATTATTTATAATATTGATGATTCAAAAGTTCAATTATATTGGAATAATGTCCTTGGGGCAGATGGTTATATGGTTTACACAAAATCCCAGGAAGGTATTTTTACATCAATAAAAGAGGTTCAAGCAAATGGGGTTGTTTTATATGGATTAACAGGGCAAGAAGAATTAAAAGTTAAGCCTTTCAAGAATATTGGTGGTAAAAGGTCTTATGAGTTTGGTTTCGCGACTTGTAATCTCTCCGGTCAAAAAACTTCTAGTGAATTAAGGTTGTTTTCTTCTATAAATAAATCTAATTTGTTGTTACTTTGGGATAAGGTTTCGAATGCAGATTCTTACAAGGTTTATCGCTTAACGCAAGGTAAATTTGTCTTGCAGGATACTATTGATAAATGTATTTTTTCAGAACGTTATTTGCCTGTTGGTTATTCTTATTTCAAAGTTGAAGCCTATAAAGGGCAAGTTTTGTTAACATCTTCTCCTCTGGTCGTTTGTAATATAAACGATGTTGAAATGTTTGCTGTAAACGTAAATTACAAAGTTGTTTTATATTGGAATAAAGTTCCTGGAGTTGCAGGTTATAGAGTTTTTAAAAGAACTTCAGATGGTAATTTTACAGGTTTAGATAGTGTAACAGAAGCAAAATATACATTGGAAAATATTGTTCCGGGAGAATTTTGTGAGTTTAAGGTTAAACCATTTATTTTAGAGGATGGAAAAAGGTTATATGGTGATTTAGAAGCAAAATGTGCAATACAAACTTATAAAACCCCTAAAATAGATTTAGTTGTAAATGAAGCTTATGGTGGAGAAGTCGCTCTTTCTTGGATTTTCAACGGTAACGTTGACGGATTTGTAATTCTCAAAGATGGCGTTGAAGTTTTGGATGTAAATGATGGTCTTGCACATATTGCGATGGTTAAATATTCAACAGGCAAGTTTAAAATTCGAGGATATAAAAATGTCTTTGGAGCTAAAGTTTTTACTTGTGAATCTGAAGATGCATCTGTTGCAGATGAAAATAATCGAGCTAATATGACAAAGCCGGAAGAATATAAATTATCTATTGTTATTCCTGCATATAATGCTCAGAAATTTATTTCAAGGTGTATTTCTACTGCTCTTGCTTCTAATCTGAAAGAAATAGAAGTTATTGCGGTTGATGATGGTTCTACGGATGAAACTAAAGAAATTTTGACTTGGTATGAAAATATGTATCCGGCATTTTTCAAAAAGATTTTTAAAAAAAACGGTGGAGCTGCAGAAGCAAGAAACTTTGGAATTGCACAGGCATGTGGACAATATATCGCATTTATTGATAGTGATGATATGATTAGACCTGATGCGTATTGCACGATGTATGAATCCTTGCAAAAGACCGGTGCGGATATTTCAATCGGAAGGTTATATAAGGTAGATAACGATAGGTATTATGTTCGTCATACTTTACCTTTGCCAAGTTATGAGTCAATAAATCCGGAAGATTATCTACGATTATTGTTTACTCAAACGTATAATAATGTTGCAGTTTGGAACAAGATGTATCGAACCAAACTTGTTCAAGAATATCCAATTCCATTGTTGTCTTATGAGGATGTTGCTTGGACTCCTTATATTTTGTCATGGGCAGATTCGTTATGTTATGTTGATAAAGTTTGTGTTGAATGGGATAGAAAAATTCGTTCTTTCACTTTGTCTAATGAACTTTCTAGTAGGTCTGTTGAATTGAAGTATCAAGATAGGTTGAAAGCTGTTGATTTCTTCTATGAAAATGGCAATCCAAAGCATAAAGAGGTTTTAGCATATTTGAAAGCTAAAAGGCTTTTTAATCAAGGCGAAACTGCGGGGTATAAAGGTTATTTTAAATCAATAACAAATATGTCGGATTTGTTGCGTGATAATAGGTTTTTACAAGCAGATGAAGAATATGCAAAAAAGTTACGCCCATATGTATTAGATGTTGAATAAATTAAGATAGGATGGATAAAGATGAGTGATTATATTGAAAATGTTTTACAACTAACAAGGGAGAAAAACCCGCATGAACCTGAATTTTTGCAAGCAGTTGGAGAAGTTTTAGAAACAATTAGACCTCTTTTAAATGTTCATCCTGAATACGAAAAAGAATCTGTTTTAGAAAGAATAGTTGAACCTGAAAGAATTATTTCATTTAGAGTTCCTTGGCAAGATGATAATGGAAAAATTAATGTCAACAAGGGTTATAGGGTTCAGTTTAATTCTTTGATTGGTCCTTATAAAGGCGGTTTGAGATTTCACCCTAGTGTAAATCAAAGTATTATGAAATTTTTGGGTTTTGAACAAATTTTCAAGAATGCTTTGACCGGTTTGCCAATTGGAGGTGCAAAAGGCGGAAGTGATTTTGATCCCAAAGGTAAATCAGATTCTGAAATTATGCGTTTTTGTCAAAGTTTTATGACTGAATTGTATAGACATATAGGACAAGATGTAGATGTTCCCGCTGGGGATATAGGTGTAGGAGCAAGAGAAATTGGATATTTATTCGGACAATATAAGCGAATTCGTGGAGCATATGAAGGCGGTGTTTTGACGGGTAAATCAATTTCATATGGTGGATCTTTGGCGAGAAAAGAAGCTACAGGTTATGGGTTAATTTATTTTATGAGAGAAATGTTGAATACTCATAATAATACTTTAGATGGCAAAATCGTAACCATTTCCGGTTCTGGTAATGTTGCAATTTATGCCGCAGAAAAGGCCTATTCTTATGGGGCTAAAGTCGTTGCAATGAGTGATTCTAACGGTTGTATTTATGATGAAAATGGAATTGATTTAGAATTAATCAAACAAATAAAAGAAGTTGAACGTGGAAGGATTAAAGAATATTTGAAAAAACATCCAAATGCACAATATATGGAAAAAACGGGTGTGGATTCTCCAATATGGACAATTAAAACAGATATTGCTCTTCCTTGTGCAACACAAAATGAGGTTAGCTTAAATTCTGCAAAATCTCTTGTTGAAAACGGAGTACT
>CALAWF010000101.1 GCA_937894665.1 uncultured bacterium
TTCGCTCAGTATGACGAAATTTGATAGGATTTACCAGACACAACCTAAAATTGTAGGTCGGATTTACTAATCCGACATGAAAAAAAAGCCGGATTGCTTGGCAATAACTGGCTTTGAATATAATTAAATTTCGTAGGTTGGGCTTTCTAGCCAAAAAAATAACTTCATAAAACTTTAAAACGCTTATATTTTTAGCAATAATTTTCTGTAATTCTTTTTTATATTTATATATGACAAAATAGGAGTAGGTTTTTATGGTAGATTCAATCAATTTTTCAACAGTGAATTTTAAGGGTTCGACGAATTTAATTTCGCAATATAAAACGAAACAATCAGATAATAACTCTTCAACCGCTCCGGTTGATAAACCTGTAACGGCTTCTGCTGCTGATGCGTTGTCAGCTTATAACAAAGTTGGGGTTATTAAACCTGCTGAACCTACAAAAACAGAAGCTAATGCAGAAGAAAAAGCTCTCGCATTAGTTGCGGATTTAAAGCCGACTGAACCAACTAAATATGAGATTAAAGGTGAAGAAGTAAAATCTTCTGACGGTATAAATGCTTATTATGAAGAGAAAAATGGCGATATTTCAAAAATTTATAATGTTCGTGATGGTAAAGTTTATAGATTTATAGAAGTCAATAACCAAACCGGAAACAAGATTAAGGAAGAAAATATTGCAGAGAATGGAAACACTTCTTCTATCAGAGAATTTGATCCTGAAACGGGGAAAGAAATAAAATCAACTATGTATGACGAAAAAAACGGAAAGTTAGAATATCTTGTAGATTCTTCTAATGCTGATTTAACAAGAAGTATTGCCTATGATGAAAATGGCAAAGTAAAAAATATTGTTCTTCTTGATGATGGCGTTGATGGAGGTGCTAATATTTGCTACGCATTTGAAAACGGCAAACTTACTCGAAAAACTGTTGAAAATAAAGATGGCGAAGTTTTAGAAATTAACAGATATTTTGAAGGTAAAGAAATTACTAGTACAAAACCTAAACTATATCCGGTAATCAATACTTCTGGGGTAGATTATTCAAAAATAGATTTAAAACCATCTGAGCTGGGGAATGTTGAACTTGACCCAAGCAAAGTTGATGGCGAAAAGAAATATCGTTCAAATGGTACGTTGGAAAAAGTTGTTGTAAAAGATGGCAATTTAGTACGTACTTATAATATGGATTACACCGGTAAAAAATTAGGTGAAATTGTTGAATCTGAAAATGGAGTTGATAAACGTGCAATTAGCTTGGGTGATGATAGTGGTGAAATTAAATTCATTGAAGATTTTGACTCTAAAGGAATGCTGCAAAAGCTAACTTCTTTCGAACATGGAAAACCAAAAAGAGTAATGGATACAGATAATTCTGCTGTAACATTTTTTGATGATGGTAAAATCCAAATATTGCAAGCATGGAATAGTCCAAGTTTAGGCAACGTCTTTGAATTTGACAAAGCAGGAAATTTAATACGATGTGATGAAATAGACGAAAATTGCAAAACTAATAAAAACAGGAATACCTATTACAACAAAATGATTTTGGAAGTTGAAAACAAAACAGAATCTCCAGACAATGCAAAATCTGTAGAGCGTTTTAAATCTGCCTTGAATGACCAAAATTGGGAAAGAACCTATGTAGAAGCTCCAAATATTGTTCACATGAAACAAAAAGGGGTTACTGATGGTATTGAATATGAAATATATTCAAACGGAACAGTTAGGGAATACTCAAACTGGGGTAATGACGCAATTATAATGAATTCAAACCAAGAAAATGCAGATTTGTTCAAAATGCTTTCATCACTTCCAAATGCAATAAAATAGTTTGATTTTGATAAAAGTAAGAAACGGGCGAAAATCTAAGATTTTCGCCCGTTTCTTAGCATACTCAAAAACTATCTTGACAAACTAGCAAAAATATTTTAATATATACCTATACCCCGTAGGGGTGTTTAGTAAATTAAAAAGGAGGCATAAAATGAAAAAATTATTTACTAGTTTAGCTATTGTCGGTGCTTTATTTTTGACATCTAGTGCCGTATTTGCTTGTGATTGTAACTGTGCAACAAGTGAAGCTCCAAAATGTAACTGTTCTCAAAACTGTGATTGCGGTTGTCAAAAGGGTGAAAAATGCAAATGTGAAAATTGCAACAAGGAAGAAGTTTCTAAATGTGATTGCGATACAAATTGTGATTGCAAATGCACAACTAAAAAGTTTAGATTTTTCAGAAAAAATAAATGCAATTGTGCAAAATAATTAGAATTGGGCGAGGTTTGGGGAAATTTTCCCGACCTTGCCTAAATTAAAAAAGAATTTTTAGGAGTAAGTTTATGCAGGCAGATAAAACAAAAGTAATCAGGTTATTAAAAACCGTCAAAGGTCAGATTGACGGGCTTATTAAGATGGTGGAAGAAGACAGATATTGTATTGATATAAGTACTCAGGTTCTTGCGAGTCAGTCTTTGTTGAAGCGAATAAATTTGGAAATTTTGAAAGCTCACTTTGCCCATTGTGTCAAAAACTCTTTAGAATCCGGTTCAGAAACAGATAAAGAAGCAAAAATTTCTGAAATGGTTGGAGTTCTGGATAAAATTTTAAAATAATTTTTTAATGTAATAGCAAAAATATTTTTTATATGCTTTATTTTTTATATGAGAATAAATCCTGTAAATTTGAATCATGTAAATTATAACTTTGAACATTTTGTAAAAGAAACTGTTCAACAGGATAACAAGCGTGATCCACGTTATTTTATAAGAGAAATTTATGATTTCCAAAAACAATATTCTAAATTTGGAATGGTGGATATGTTCTGTGATAAACTTGCAGATTTCGCCGAAATGTTACAGGGTAAGGGGTTGAAAGATTTTGCAGGCATGGTTTATAGCAGCCTTGCTAAATTCCCGATAAATAAAGATACCCGAATTTCAATTTTAGAAAAAGCAATTAAAAATGCGGAATCTCAAGGGGATAAGTTTCATGTTTTGGCAAGGGTTGTTGATTTGAAAAAATTGTACAAAGATGAATGGATGTCAAAACAGTATGTTAGAACTCTTTTGAGAGAAGAAAAGTGTTTGAAATCTATCGTTACGGATTTTGAGGAGGCTAAGAAAAATTTCAGGGTTGTTGGTAATGCTTCAAGAACTCAAGACGATTATCGCTGGGATTTAGCGGTTGCGAAAATTGATATTGCCAAAGCAACAATGAAACAAAATCCAAAATTAGCTTTGTCAAAAATTAAATCAGCCAAGAGAATATTTGTTGATTTGGAGCGTCCTGACGAATTAGAATTTGCAGAGCAATTAGAAAACCAAATTAAATTAAAACATAGATAATTCTATTTTATCTGTCGTTTTAATTCTTTTTTTACGTTAGAAAGCGGACCGTTGTTTGGGTTGCGGACATTTCGGTAATAATGTTTGCAATAAACTACAGGATATTTTGGAATCCACGATAGTTTCATAAAGATTGAAACCGTATCTGCTCCTTTTGAAAGCATAAGTTCATCAATTGTATCCTCGTGCGATGGTGAAATTGAAGAGATAAGTTTGATTAAATAATCTGAAAAAGTTACGACTGAATAGCTTGAGATAACCCCAGTATTCACAACGATATTTTGCAAAGATAAATCTTCTTGAGTTGCAAGATTGTGTTCAGCATCTGCAGGAAGAGTGAGGGTATCAGCTTTCACTTGTTGGAGTTCGTACCATTCTCCGTTATAAGAAATTCGCATAACATTTGGTTTTGGCATATAAATATCGTCAAACTTGTTTTCTAAAATTACACGTCCATCATAGCCGACAATCCCGTATTTGTAATTTTTACAAGTCAAAAACATCTGCCCAAAGAGAATATCAATTTTTGAA